>JAGDBK010000025.1 GCA_017959065.1 Clostridia bacterium
AGGCGCCCATCAACATCGGCCTCATCGGCATCGGCGAGAACGCTCACATAGCTTTCAATGACCCGCCGGCGGACTTTGACACGAAGGAAGCCTACATCATAGTCAACCTCAACGACACATGCAAGCGCCAGCAGGTAAGGGAAGGATGGTTCGCAACCGTAGACGACGTGCCGAAACAGGCAGTCTCTATGACGGTGTACCAGATCCTCGAGTGCAGACAGATAATCTCCGTGGTGCCCTACGCGGTCAAGGCGGACGCCATCGCGAAGACGCTCCACAACGACGTCACGAACACCATTCCCGCCACCATCATGAAAGGACATGACGATTTCCATATCTTCGTCGACAAAGACTCCTACTCCAAAGTCGACGAGGAGAAGATCGTGACCGTGAACGGGAAGAGCTGCACTATCATCAAAGCGTCAACTACCCGCTGCCTGTAGGGGCGAGGGCTTGGAAATCGTAAGATACGGTTCTTCAGGTCCGGGTTGACTACCCTCAGTGGCAGAAGCAATTCAGCCGCTACGTTATCCCGGTCAACACACCGGCGGACGTGAGCCCTAATCCGCCGCTCTGTGGTGTACCGTTAAACAGTCCTGCCGGGAAGGGACAGTGCGATACACGTGCAAGCCGGGATAACATTGGGGAAGGGCAAAACAACGGTACATCACGTACCGGACTATCCTGAAAGGGATAACAGGAAAATGCTTGTATACGTATTACACAAGGACGGGCATCCGCTGATGCCCACGAAGAGGAACGGAAAAGTCCGTCATCTTCTTGAAGAAGGAAAGGCAAAGGTCGTATGCCGGGAACCATTTACGATCCGGCTGACGTATGAGAGCGGTTCATATGTACAGCCCGTGGATCTTGGAGTGGATGCCGGGAGCAAAACGGCCGGTCTTTCCGCATGCACTGATACGGAAGAGCTCTATGCTGCTGAGGCCGAGCTCCGCCATGATATCACAAAGAATCTCTCCGAGAGGCGGGAGTACCGCAGATCGAGGAGATACCGCAAGACAAGATACCGCAAACCCAGATTCAGCAACCGCACCGCTTCGAAGGAAAAGGGATGGCTCGCCCCGTCGGTTGAAGCGAAAATATCGGAACATATCAGAGCCATAGAGAAGGTATGCTCCATTCTTCCGATAAGGAAGATAACCGTGGAGACCGCTTCGTTCGATACTCAGAAGCTGAAGGCTGAACTCGAAGGAAGGGAGAAACCTCAGGGAAAGGAGTATCAGCAGGGGGATCAGCTCGGTTTCTGGAACGTAAGGGAATATGTGTTGTCCCGGGACGGTCACAGCTGCCGCTGCTGCCACGGGAAGTCAGGCGACAGTATCCTGAACGTCCATCACATTGAATCACGCCAGACCGGAGGAGACGCCCCGGGCAATCTGGTCACGCTGTGCGAGACCTGTCACAAAAGGTATCACGCCGGAGAGATCGGTCTCCCTTCAGATATCGGAAAGCAGCCGTCATTCCGGGACGCGGCTTTCATGGGAATCATGAGGTGGACACTGTACAACAGGCTGAAAGCCATGTACCCGGGAAAGGTATTCAATACGTTCGGATATATCACGAAAAATACGCGGATCAGTCACGGGATAACAAAGACCCACGCTGCCGACGCGAGGTGCATATCAGGTCATCCGGACGCTGCACCTCTGCCGTACTATTACTATCTGAAGTTCGTACGCCGTCATAACAGGCAGATCCACAAATCGAACATCCTTAAAGGCGGTATACGGAAACTCAATCAGGCGCCGAGATATGTCAGGGGATTCTGTCTTTTTGACAGAGTACTCTTCAACGGGACAGAATGCTTTGTCTTCGGAAGGAGATCGAGCGGATATTTTGATCTGCGTCTGCTTGACGGGAAAAGGATTCATGCATCTGCGAATGTCAGAGACATACTATTGCTGGAACACGCAAAAACCATACTTACGGAAAGGAGAATGCAGGGAGAAGCCTAAAATAGCTTTAATAAGGAAGCAATTCCTCCCCTACCTGTAGAGGAAGGGGTATCCTTGCTATTTTTTCGATGAAATTCAGCACCGATTTTCAGTCGGTGCTTGTTTCTTTTTGGGGAAAAAATGATATAATAATGTCAGATAATATTTCATGCGTTCACGGGAGCTCGTAATGAAA
>JAGDBK010000026.1 GCA_017959065.1 Clostridia bacterium
AACCAAATGTTTGTATCGCTACTAATGAACATGCAGTCTAGACCTCCAGACCGCAAAGCTGTTTGATCTCGTTATTTGGGAGGTCCAGAAGTTCGGAGGCCTTATTAATATTGATCATATCTTCCGATACAGCACGAATGACCAGATTTTTAAACAGCGTGCTGTATTCGGCAGGAAGACCTGATTTTTCATCTTTCCTGAGCCCGAGCCCGCTGATCCACCTCTGGTGTTTTTCATATACTGACTCATTGATGCAACCGGCCTGTCTGGCCCGAATCAGAATGCATTGCATCGAAATCCCATATTCCCTTTGCAGAGGCCTCAACTCGCCCTTGATGTTCGTACGCGACAGGCCCAGCTCTCTCACAACATCATCCTTTGGAAAGAAAAATGCTCCGGTAATCCTGTCTACAGTCTTTTCTTTGTTGACATCATCCCGAAACACAAACAGTATATGAGATAATTCGTGAATCAAAGTAAACCGCTGTCGTTCCGGAGGCATAATCTTATTTATGGCGATATAAGGTCTTTCGTTTAGGGTTCCGTTTATGCCAGAAAAATGAGAGTCTGAAAACTCCATTTGACAGATAATAATACCGCGGTTCTCAAGCGCGTCCACTATATTTCCGACCGGACCGGATGATGACAGAGACAAAAACTCTCTCAGTTGGCGTCCGGCAGTTTCAATATCTGTGAATTGTATCTTTTCGATTTTGGATACGTTCGGAAGAACAGTATCTCCGAGTATACGGACAATCTTATTGAATCTGCCAAGATAACGATCAACGGTCTCATAAACCATATCGCGAGATGAATTGCTCATACCGCTGTTGCTTCTGAACTCGGCATGAGTAATGGAAACAGAACCATAGTGATCAATCAAAAGCTGGGATGCATTTACGCTCAGAGCGTCTGCCAGTCTGATCAACATTTCTGAATCTGCGTCTCTTTTATCGTTTTCATAGTTGGAAATGGTCATTTTTGTAACGCCGACCATCCCTGCCAGCTTGTCCTGAGATAATCCGGCCAGTTGACGGTAATACTTCAAATTTTTCCCAATCACTTATAGTTCCTCCTTCTTGCGTTTACAATTATACCATGTTTTGGAGAATTTGTAAACACCCAATCTAGCCATTTCACATTTTTTCTCTTTCAGATGTGGCTTTTGGTCAAGCGATTAAGTAAGGGAAAAAGACAAAAACGTCAGCTCAGAATCCTTCAAGTTCCTCTATCATCGCCGGGCGGCGGGGATAAGCCGCGCGGAACACCCCGGCCAGCCGCGCCGCCTCTTCTTTTCCGCCCGGGAATTTTCTCATCCACCGGAGGACTCTCGCGACATGCTGATATCCCGCCCTGGTATTTGCCGAGGCCATGTCCTCGCGGGCGGTATTTACAAGGATCGACAGACACCTTGACGGGTATCTTCCCTCCAGCAGCTTCGCGTAACGCTTCAGAAGAGCGTACCCGCAGGCCTCGACGCCGTCCATGAGTCTGTCGAAACACCCTTCCGACGCATACCACCGAAGCACTCTCACATCATCCGCCGGGAAGGAATCGAAGAGCCTGTCGCGCTCGGCCTCCCAGTCATTTCCGGGGACCTTTGATCTGTATTCATCAAGGAGTCCCGGATCTCCCGTATCCAGCCGCAGCAGCCTCTCCAGCTGCTCTTCGTATTCCTCCCGGAGACCGTGTTCTTTGTATAACTCTTTCAGCCTGACGTTATACGGGTGCGATCCCCATACCGTTCTCGCCTCTTCCGCCGCCAGCTCTCTGTAGATCGCCAGGGCCTCCTCCAAGTTGCCGTATTCCAGCTCGATCCCGCCCAGGATCTCGCGCGAGCTTCTGTCATTCAGATCTTTCGCGTATTCCCGGATGGCCTCGATCGGCCGCTTCTGATCCGCATAGACCCGGATGACACGGTTCCTGTAGAGCGGGACATCCGACCAGAACAGTTCTTTCCCCTTTTCCTTTTCCAAGATCGCGCCGATCTTTGCCTCAAGCCAGGCGAGCTTCCGCTCCAGCAGTTCAGGCTCGACGAAACGGTCTGTCACATAATCGAGAAGGTGGTGCTCCATATAGTCGACGAGAGATCCGTCCATAATGCGCATGAACCCGTCGAACATCGCCG
>JAGDBK010000027.1 GCA_017959065.1 Clostridia bacterium
GCTCAGGGCGGGATCGCCGGAGTCATACTTCCCGAGGATACTTTTGCATCGCATCTTGAGGATACGCTCGTAGCCGGAGCCGGGCTCTGCGACAGGAAGGCTGTCGAGGTGCTCGTTTCCGAGGGACCTGAGAACATCCGCACCCTTGAAGAGCTCGAGGTGCCTTTCGATACCAATCCCGAGGGCGAACTTCAGATAACCCGTGAGGGAGGTCACTCCTTCAGGCGCATAGTGCACTGCGGCGGGGATGCCACGGGGAGGGAGACCACGAGGCGGCTCGGTCAGATCGCTCTTGAGCGCAAAAACACGGATGTCTTTGTGAAAACATATCTGACCGATATAATCACCGATGACGAAAAAGGGTGCGTCACAGGCGCTGTCGTCTCCGATCCAGACGGCAACATGAGGGTGATCGTCGCCCCGAGCATCATAATGTGCACGGGCGGGATAGGATATCTTTACAGATATACCACGAATCCGCGCGTATCCGTGGGTGACGGGATCGCATGCGCCGCGAGAGCTGGTGCAGTCATAGAAAACATGGAAATGGTCCAGTTCCACCCCACGACTCTTTTCGTCCCTTCAAAAAGCGAGAGACTGTTTCTGATCTCCGAAGCTGTCAGAGGCGAAGGCGGCATTCTCAGAAACAGGGCCGGTGAGGCGTTCATGAAGGACGTTCATCCCAGAAAGGACCTGGCTCCGAGGGACATAGTGACCAGGGCGATCCTGAGCGAACTTTCTCGCACCGGCGATGAGAATGTCTTTCTTGATGTTTCCTCAATGGACGAGGATTTCTTCTCTCACAGATTTCCGACGATTTACAGGGAATGCACTTCGTTCGGGATAAAACTTACGGAGGAGAGTATCCCGGTACGTCCTGCCCAGCATTATCTCATGGGAGGAATAAAGACGGATCTTGACGGGATGACAAACATAGACGGACTGTACGCTTGCGGCGAGGCTGCCTGCACAGGTATCCACGGCGCCAACAGGCTTGCCAGCAATTCCGTTCTGGAGTGTCTGGTGTTCGGAAGAAGAGCGGCCAGGCACATCAGCGGGTCCGGCAGGGTCCCCGCGGGAACGGATACCGTTCTTCCGGACGCGACGGAAGAGGAGAACGGGACCGCTGTTATGACTGCTCCGCAGATCATCAGGACAAGGAACAGGATCAGAGACCTTATGTCGGAAGATGCCGGGCCGGTCAGGACCCGGAAAAAACTGGCGGATGCAGTCGGTATCCTTGAGGACATGTTTGAGGAGATCGGTTCCGTCAAGATGAAATACAACGATGAATTCGAACTGTACAGCATGATACAGACCGCTCTTCTGGTAACGAGAGCCGCTTCCGCGCGCAAGGAGAGCGTCGGAGCCCACTATCTCGTCCCCGATGGAGAATGAAAACAAAAGCACCCTTTTTGAGGGTGCTTTTGAAAATGCACGTCGACACGAACATATATAAACATATTTTAAAGATTTAAAAAGCTGATCAGCATGACTTCGGGACGAATTTGTCCGATTCCTTCAGCCCAAGAAGCTTTACAGCGCGTTCAAACCGCGATTTCGCTACTTCAAAGGTTTTCGGGTGATGCGCATCGCTTCCGAAATAGAACTTGCATCCGCATTCCTTAGCTATCCGGAATATACGGAGTTCTTCCTCCGCCTCGTCATCGGGAAATCTCAGCGATCCGTTGTTGAGCTCGATTCCGACACCTGCTTTTGCAGCTCTTCCGAGAAGTTCGCGTATGGTACTGTCAGGGATCAGGCGAAGAATATCCTTTGCGCTTTCTTCGGAAGTGCCGATGAGGTCTGATGTCAGGTGAGCTAGCCCGATCTTCCTGAAAGGCAGATCCATAGAAAGGACTCTGTCCAGACGTTCTACCCAGAGCTCGGCTCTTCTCTTTGCGCTTTCCGAATCCTCCTCGGATATGGTAAAGCCGGTCATGTGGAGGTGAGTGGTGGAAATCAGGAACATGTCCATCTTATCCATGCATTCTTCTGTGATCCCCAGCGTGAGATCGGCACGGAGATCGGCTTCGCATCCGAACATCATGCGGACTTCATCATCCTCAGGCAGTGGAAGGGACTTTGAGATATGTTCAAAATTCTGAGGTTCGTACCAGTCGCTCGGGGTCCCGGCCTTTTCATCCCAAAAGTGGTCTGTTATGCATACCGAGCTGTAGCCGTTCTCCTTTGCGTATCTGAGTATCCTTCCGGTATTCTGCTCCGGATCGCTCGAACAGTCTGAAAGATATGTGTGGATGTGATAATCGTGATCAACGATGAACGGAGTGTCCATATTGCAAATCTCCCGTATCAAAAGCCAAAGTCTCTTTTTGCGTTTTGTATGTCCGGACGGAATCAGCCGGACACTGATGATTATACCATATCTGCGGTTCAATGGCAATTGAATCGTCAGTGTTTGAGAAAGAGGTGTGCTCACTGATGGAAGTTGGAAAATCTGAAAGCGGAGGGCGGCATGCGGCCGCATACAGGCAGGTCATTCTGCCTGCGTACGCGAAGATCAATCTGTTTCTGGACATACTGTCGGCGAGAGATGACGGATACCACAACATAGACGGCATTATGCACGCAGTGACGCTGTGCGATTATGTCAGCGTAAGCATTGGCGGGTTCGACGGACAGCAGGTATTCGTGGAATGCAGCGATCCTTCGCTTCCTTCAGGAAAAGGCAATCTGGCGTACCGTGCCGCGGAACTGTTTATGGAACAGACCGGCTTAACGGGATATTCGGTAAACATAGGAATAGAAAAGAACATACCCGTCTCCGCGGGTCTGGCGGGCGGAAGCACTGACGCCGCTGCAGTGATCCGGGCTCTTGGATATATATTTGATATAGATAAAAACACTCTTTTTAAGGTTGCCGAAAAAATAGGATCTGATGTGGCATTCTGCCTGATGGGCGGATGTGCCAGGGCTGAAGGCACCGGAAACGTGCTGACTCCCTTGAGTCCGATGGGTAAATGTTTCATCGTGATAGGATTCAAAGGCAAAGGAGTATCGACGCCGGAGGCTTACGGTAAAGCGGACGGCATTTATCATCCGGGGCGGAAAGAAGAAAGACATGCTGAACTTGGCAGACTTTCCGAACTGATTACAGGATCTCCATCTGACTATTCCGGATCTCTGTTCAATGTCTTTGAGAGTGTGGTGCTGCCGGAACATGACGGAGCTTCTGAACTGAAGAAGATACTCTCGGAATGCGGGGCTGAAGCTGTCCTGATGAGCGGAAGCGGCCCTTCGGTATTCGGGCTGTTCGGAAACAGGGACAGCGCGGAGACAGCGAAAAGGAAACTGTCAGGAATAGGAGCGAGAACCTTTATAGCCAGACCTGAAAGGACTTCTCTGATTTAAAGGCGACGGCTTTGGATATTGACATAATAGTTTATTTTATTATAATTTAATCTAGTATAATATCTGTGCTAGGGACTGCAGCGGTTTCAGCAGGTTCCGACACATCAGACAGATCATTTTTTCCGCTTTTCGGAATACATATTTATATGGAGGAGAAACAAATGGAAAGACCAATTCGCATCGGGCTTGTAGGCCTCGGCAGAGCAGGATTCGGAATGCATAGGAACGAACTCAGCACAAGACAGGACAAATTTCAGTTTTATGCGGTCTGCGATATCATCAAGGAACGGACTGTGCCTTTTGTTGAACAGTTCGGAAGCAAGGCTTATACGGATTATGGAGAGATGCTCAAAGACGACGGCGTAGAGCTTGTCAGCATCGCGACCCGCTCGTGCGATCATTTTGCCCATGCGAAGATGGCTCTTCTTGCCGGCAAGGACGTTATGCTCGAGAAGCCGTTCTGTATGCATCCCGAGCAGTCGAAGGAACTCATAGCGCTCGGTTCGCAGCCGGCCGGCCCCCATCTCTACATCAGGCATAACCGCAGGTTCGAGAAGGGGTTCAAAAAGGCGATGGAGATAATCGACTCCGGCATCCTCGGAGACGTATTCGAGATAAAGCTCACCCGCAACAGCTATCAGAGACGCTGCGACTGGCAGACGATCTCGGAGTTCGGAGGAGGACAGCTTCTTAACTGGGGACCGCACATCATCGACCATTCGCTCAGATTCTGCGGAGGCGCATACACGGATATGTATTCCGCGATCAGACATGTCGCCGCGGCAGGAGACTGCGAAGACCACATTAAGATAGTATTCACCGGCGTGAACGGCCGCATAGTCGACATGGAGATCTCCGGCGGCGCGGCCCTGCCCACTCCCGAATACAGGGTCTACGGCTCCCGCGGAGCTCTGGTCTCTGCTGACGGTTGCTTCAAGGCAAGGTATCTCGATCCCAATGTCGAGCTGGCTCCGATCAAGGCGGATCCGGAGACTCCCGGTGCTTCAGCGGGATTCGGAAATTCGGAGAAGCTTGAGTGGATTGAGGAGGATATTCCGTTCGGAGACGGTGACGGGACCGCTTCGATCTGGGATCATCTGTATGAGACGATCCGCCACGGGAAAAAGTATCCGATTGCTCTTTCCGAGGCTCTTGCCGTCATAGAAGTGATCGAGAAGGTAAAGGAAAATACCATCTTCCAGAACAAATGATCAAACTCTTTAAACCAGAGGACTTTTGATGCAGAAAGATTTTGAACGGTTCGACATGACCAAGCCTCCTGTAAGGACGAAATGGTATCTGAGGCCACTCACTTACATATTCAGCTTTCCGGACATAAAAAAGCACGGACTAAAGATAACGGAAAAAGGTACGGAAGGACTGAAGCCTCCGTACCTGCTTCTGTGCAACCATAACGCCTTTATGGATTTCAAAGCCGCGACCAAGGCTATCTTTCCGGACAGGGCGAACTATGTCATTGCCATCGACGGCTTCATAGGGAGAGAAAAGCTTCTTAGGAACGTTGGAGGCATATGCAAAAGGAAATTCACCAATGACGTCACGCTGATAAGGCAGCTCAAAAGGGTCGCACAAAACGGGGACGTTGCGGTGATTTATCCCGAGGCAAGGTATTCTCTGTGCGGGACCACTGCCGTGCTTCCGTCAGGACTCGGGAAGCTTTGCAAAATGCTGGACATTCCGGTGGTGACGTTCATCTGTCACGGACATCACGTGAACTCTCCATTCTGGAATCTGCATGACCGTGGGGTGAAACCCACAGAGGCCGAGCTGACTTTGATTTACACACCGGAGCAGCTTAAGGACGCATCAGCGGAAGATATCAACGCAAAGATCCTTGAGATGTTTCAGTATGACGATTTCGCATGGCAGAAGGAGCGCGGGATAAGGGTGACCTATCCGAAACGCGCCGAGGGCCTTCACAAGGTGCTCTATCAGTGTCCGTCATGTCTAAAAGAGTACACGATGACTTCTGAGGGCACGAAGCTGATCTGCGGTTCCTGCGGGAAAACCTGGACCATGACTGAACTCGGGGAACTGGCGGCGGACAGCGGAGAGACCGAATTCACCCATATTCCGGACTGGTACGAGTGGGAAAGGGCAAACGTCAGAAAAGAGATCGAGGCGGGCACCTATTCAACGGGAGAGATGCCCGTTACGGTGAACAGCCTGCCTAACGCGAAGAAGTTCATAAGGCTCGGCGAGGGCGTGATGGTCCACGACATGAACGGCTTTACCGTATCGGGAACTGACGGCGACGGGGATCCGTTCGAGATGAAGAAGCCGCCGCAGAGCCTTTATTCCTGCCACATAGAGTATGAATATCTCGGCAAGTACGGCGACTGCGTGGATCTGAACACCCTTGAGGATACGTGGTACATCTATCCTCACGACTGCGAGTTTTCGGTGACGAAAATGGCGCTTGCCACGGAAGAACTGTATTTTTATGACAGGCGCAGGTCGGGAAGGACCATCGTTCCGGGATTTGCCTGATCGGATTCCGGAAACAAAAGACTGAAGGTTTGAAAAATGTGCGGATTTGTCGGATTTACCGGTGCGATCGACGGCCGGGAAGATATACTCGAAAAAATGAGAAGGCGCATAGCGCACAGGGGCCCGGACATGACCGGCGGACATATCGACGGTGATGTGGCCCTGGGTTTCGTGCGCCTTTCTATAATAGACCTGAACAGCGGGTCCCAGCCGATGTTCAATGAGGACGGTTCTGTCGTCATCGTATACAACGGCGAGATCTACAACTTTATGGAGCTCAGGGAAGAGCTTGAGAAGTCCGGTCATATTTTCCGCACGAGATGCGATACGGAAGTCCTGATCCACGGTTACGAAGAGTGGGGAGACGGTCTCGTCGACCGTCTTCGCGGAATGTTCGCGTTCGTCATATGGGACAGCAGGATAAAAACCCTTTTCGGGGCGAGGGACATCTTCGGCATAAAACCGTTCTATTACACGAAGACGTCCAAAGGCGACCTCCTGTTCGGATCGGAGATAAAGGCGTTCCTGGAGCATCCGCATTTCATAAAAAAGGTAAATAAAGAGGCGCTCAGACCGTATCTTACGTTCCAGTACCCCGTCACCGAGGAGACTTTTTTCGGAGGAGTGTTCCGCCTGCCTGCGGCACACTGCTTTACGATGGGCCCCGACGGCGAAATGAAGATAAGAAGATTCTGGGACGCTGACTTTACGGTCAGTGAGAACAAGCCTTCGTTTGACGAGTGCTGCGACGAGATTGACAGGACGGTCCGTGAATCCGTTACCGCCCACAGGATAAGCGACGTGAAAGTCGGATCTTTCCTTTCCGGCGGAGTCGATTCAAGCTATATCACAGCTCTCCTCATGCCGGACGATACTTTTTCCGTCGGGTTCGAACAGGATACATTCAATGAGACGGACGACGCGAAGGAACTGTCCGAGAAGCTCGGTGTCAAGAACTACAGACATCTGCTGACCGCAGATGAATGCTTCGGCGCCTTTCCGGATATCCAGTATCACATGGACGAACCGCAGTCCAATCCTTCATCCGTGCCGCTGTATTTTCTTGCCAAGCTGGCGGCTGAGCACGTAACGGTAGTACTTTCGGGCGAAGGCGCGGACGAGATATTCGCCGGTTACGAATGGTATGACGAGACTCCGGCAATGAAAAAATACAAAAAGCTTCCCGGGTGGTTCCGCAGGGCATGCGCCGGCGCCGCGGAACATCTGCCTTATTTCAGGGGCAGGGAATTCCTGATACGGTGCAGCGGACGGCCGGAAAACTATTTCATCGGCCAGGCTCTCGTCTTCCCGGAAAAGGAGGCGCTGGACATACTTCGCCCGGAATACCGGTGCGGCAGATCGCCCAGGGAGATCACTTCGGAGATCTATGCCAGAGTCGCCGGAGCGGATGAGCTGACAAAGAAGCAGTATCTCGATCTCAACCTCTGGCTGCCGGGAGACATCCTTCTCAAGGCGGACAAGATGAGCATGGCGCACAGTCTGGAACTGAGAGTTCCTTACCTTGACAAAATGGTGATGAAGATGGCGGGCGGCATACCACATGAGTACAAGATAAACGGCATAGACACCAAATACGTGTTCAGACAGGCTGCGAACAGGACGCTTCCGGACGAATGGGCGCACAGGAAGAAAAAAGGATTTCCCGTCCCGATCCGTATCTGGCTCAGAGAGAAAAAATACAGGGATATCGTCGCGGAATACTTCGAAGCGGATTACACGGGCGAATTTTTCGACCGTGAAAAGCTGATGAAACTGCTTGACGACCATTACAGCGGAAAAGAAAACAACCAGAGGAAGATTTGGACCGTATTCACATTCCTGGTCTGGTACAGAAAGTTCTTCATTGAAAACTGATGATTCAAGGACAGTGATCATAATGGAAAAAAAGATTACCCCGGTATTGCTCGGTGCGGACCTGAACTGTTACTGCGTGGCCAGAGCGTTCCATGAAAAATACGGTGTCGTGACGGAGGCGTTCGGCAGGTATGCCGTCG
Organism: Clostridia bacterium; assembly: GCA_017959065.1. GTDB lineage: Bacteria > Bacillota > Clostridia > Oscillospirales > CAG-272 > RGIG2161. The sequence continues at coordinate 7,899 of JAGDBK010000027.1, forward strand.
GCGCGACGGACAATTCAAAGATCGTGAACTTTCACGTCGTGAAAGATCTTGACAATCCTTCGACAGCAGTCAGGGTGCTAAGGGATTTCGCGTCAGAACACGAAGACGAGACGCTGATCCTTCTGGGATGCACGGACGATTACGCAGCGCTTATAATCGACTGCAAAGATCAGCTAAATGACAGGTTTTTCGTGCCGTATTCCAGCAGGGTGACCGCCGACAGACTGTCGGACAAGGCGGATTTTTACAAGGTCTGCGACAAATACGGTATTCTTTATCCAAAAACGCGGGTCACGGATTCAGGATTTTCAAGGGATGATTTCTCCGAGTCTTCGCTTGGATTCAGTTATCCGATAATAGTAAAGCCCTCATCGAGCGATGACTACTGGAAGCATCCGTTTGACGGAATGAAGAAGGTCTATTCCGCGGATACTCCGGAAGAGGCTTATGACATCGTTTCTAAGATCTATTCCAGCGGGTACCCGAAACGGATGATACTTCAGGACATGGTGCCGGGTGACGACTCGTTCATGAACGTCCTTACGTGCTATTCCGGAAAGGACGGAAAAGTGAAGATGGCATGCTACGGGCATGTGCTTTTACAGGAGCATGTCCCGAAAGGACTGGGAAACCACACGGCCATTCTTACCGAGAGCCATCCGGATCAGACCGCGTTGCTCAGGAACATGCTCGACGATCTTGGATATGTAGGGTTTTCCAATTTCGACATCAAATACGACAGCAGAGACGGAACTTACCGTGCTTTTGAGATCAATCTCCGTCAGGGGAGATCCAACTATTACATAACCGCGGCCGGCCTCAATATCGCGGAGTTCCTCGTGCGGGACTGTCTCGGCGAGGATATTCCTTACACCGAATGCACGGCCGAGCATCTCTGGTATTATGTGCCGAAATCGGTGATCAGAAAGTACGTTCACGATCCGGAGCTTCTGAAGCGGGTCAAAAAGGCCGAAAAAGAGAACAGAGCGACTTCGACGCTGTGGTACCGTCCGGATCTGAAAGCCAATCCCAAGAGACTGGCTTTCGTCATGGCATATCTGTACAATCAGAAGAGAAAATACAAAAAATACTGCAAATAAGATTTTTTCGGGAGGTTAGTGAGGTATGGGCAGGTCTTTGCTCCTGGGGGTCCTCGGCGGACTCGGACCCATGTCGAGCGTATATTTTTACGAGCTTCTGACCCGTCATACCGAAGCCTCGTCGGATCAGGAACACCTTGATATAATTATCAGCAGCCACGCCACGACCCCGGACCGTACCGGATACATTCTGGGCAGTCAGGAGGAGAATCCGCTGCCGGTCATGGCGGAGGACGCGAAAAAGCTCGAGGCGTACGGAGCCGACGTTATCGCCATCCCGTGCAATACAGCGCACTACTTTTACAATGAGATCCGGAGCGCCGTCAGTGTGCCGGTGCTGAACATAATCGAAGAGACCGCCGAGGTAGCCTCGTCCTGCGGAGCGAAGACAGTGGGGATACTCGCCACTGACGGGACGGTCAGGACCGATACGTACCAGAAGGTCTGTAGCCGGCACGGTATCAGGTGTGTCGTGCCCGATGACGTTCATCAGAAAATGCTTATGGACATAATCTACGGCGAGATCAAGCAGGGCTCAGCTCCCGATATGGACAGATTTGGCAGGGTGAGTGATTTCCTGAGAAACGCAGGATGCGAAAGACTGATACTGGGCTGCACTGAGCTGTCTCTGATCAAAAGGGACTTCGGGCTCGGAGATGATTATCTGGATTCGCTTGAGGCTCTGGCCTACAGGACGATAGTGTTCTGCGGAAGGAAGCCCGCCGGATTCCCCGACTGTTTCAAAAGATGCCGCGGCCCGGAGGAATTATGAAAAATTACTGCAGATTTTCTGAGATGATCTCCGGGACCGACTGCAGACTGCTGAGCGGCTCCGATCCGGAAATAACAGGGATATGCTATGATTCCAGAAAGGCGGAGAAGGGGAGCGTGTTCGTCGCTCTTTCCGGCTGTTCCGCCGACGGACACAAATACGCGCGTTCCGCTTATGACCGCGGCTGCAGATGCTTCATCCTCGAAAAAGACGCCGGCCTTCCCGATGATGTGTCCACGGCCTATACTGAAAATACAAGAAAAACGCTCGGGCTCGTATCCATGAACTTCTTCGGTCATCCGGAACGCCGGATAAAACTCATCGGGATTACGGGGACCAAGGGAAAAACCTCCACGGCTCTTATGATAAGAGGCATTTTTTCCGCCGCCGGGATAAGCTGCGGCTACATAGGTTCCAACGGGGCTCTGTTTGCCGGAAAGCATTTCGATACAGACAACATGACTCCGGAAAGCTATGAGATAATCCGTCTGCTTTCCATGATGGAGGAGGATGGTGTCACCCACGCCGTTCTGGAGGTATCCTCCCAGGCGCTGTTCAATTACAGGGTGAGCGGTCTTCGCTTTGAGGCATGCGGATTCACCAATCTTTCAAGGGATCATATCAGCCCGGCCGAACACCCGACATTCGAACACTACAGGGATTCCAAAAAGAGACTTTTCACAGACGAATACGGTGCCTCGTTCGTCGCATACAACGCCGACGATCCTTCATCCCCGTATATTATCGGCGAGAGCAGTTCCGAACTTATGGGCTACGGAATCGAAAACGGGGATTATCTGAAAGCCGAGGATATTGAAAAGATCTCCGACCCCGGCGGACTCGGCGTGAAGTTCAGAGCGGTATGGCGCGGGGGGGATTCAAAGGAGATAAGACTTCTTACTCCGGGAACTTTCAGTGTCAGCAACGCTCTTTGCGCCATGACGGTCGCGGGTGCGTTCGGGATCGGACCAGATACCGTTGCCGCAGGTCTGGAAAATTATGATCATTCCGGAAGATGCGAGGTGGTAGATACTCCCGTAAAAGACGTGAGGTTCATTATCGACTATGCGCACAACGGAGTCAGTCTCAGAAGCGTTCTGTCCGAGATCAGGCAGTATTCTCCGAAAAGACTTGTATGCGTCTTCGGGGCTATCGGAGACAGGACTTTCGAGAGAAGAAGGGAACTTGCCGAGGCTGCGGGATCGCTTGCCGATTTTTCCGTGATCACTTCGGACAATCCGGGATATGAAGATCCGGACATGATCATTGCCGAGGTGGAGAGTTTTCTTCCGGAAGGAGCAGATCATATCTGCATAACGGACAGAGCCGAGGCGGTCCGGTACGCGGTGATCAACTCGCAGCCGGGAGACGTCGTCTTGTTCGCCGGAAAAGGACATGAGAACTACCAGTATGTCCGGGGTGCGAAAGTCCCTTTCTCGGAAAGGGAACTGATATTGAAGTATGCCGGAATTTAAGAATAAGTCTTTCGTTAATAGAAAAAAGCACTTCACATCTGAAGTGCTTTTTAAATTTGTGTTTATTTGTTTTTAGATTACGCGAGCGGTGAGATCATTTTGATATCTCCAACAGAGCCTCTATGAATTTGATGTCTTCCTGGCGGACTATTTTTAAGTTATATCTGTTTCCCTCGCAAAAAACCAGCTTCCTTCCGAGATTGTACATTATCATCGCGCAGCATGTTTCATCGAAAGCGTGCTGAACTTTGATGCCGTCAAGAATTGCTCTGTGGAGTTTTCCGAAGCGGTATGCTTCCGGGGATTGGATGGAAATCAGTTTTGAACGATCGACAAACTGAAGGCCGGATTCATCGTTTTTAATGAATTGCAGATACTCATTCATCGATTCAAAAGTGATTGCCGAGCCGTGTTTTTCTGTACAGCGGATCGTATTTGAGATCAGTTCCTCCGTAACCATAGGACGGGTCGATTCCTGAATAATAACTATGTCTTCGTAGGATGTTACCGCGGACAGCCATTCAACGGCTGCCTTGACAGATTTCGCACCGGTATCACCACCCGGGATGATGCCCCTGAGTTTGTCTATTCCGTAGTTCTTTGCATAAACGGATATGATGTTTTCCCAACCCGATAGCGACACGATGTAGATGTCATCGACCGCAGGATGCTTCTGATATGCCTCCAGCACATATACTATTACCGGCTTTCCCTTGATGGATACGAATTGATTCGGCGTGTTTTGGTGGTTTCTGGTGGATCGGCCGCCCGCGAGGACAACTGCCGTAACCTTTGGCTTCTGGGGGACTGTATCATTGATATTCTGGGAGGGCAGCTCATCCATTGTAAGGACCATGTTCCTGTTCGCGGATTGCGGTCTGATTACGGTTAGCAGATACTCTACTGTGGTATTAAGAACATTCGCAATGGATTCGATCCTGTTAAACGTCAGTTCAGTGTAGCCTTTTTCGATTTTGGCAATCGTTGATTTGCTTTTATAATCCAATAAGTCAGCAAGCTGCTGCTGAGATAAATGAAGCTCTTTTCTTCTTGTACGTATGTTTTCCCCAACTGGCATTGATTCAGCCTCCCGCAGTACAGATTTACCGGAAAACTCCTGCAGCCACGGACGAATTTGTGACGGAAACAGTTGCAGGCAGGATATGATTTATTAGTCGAAACAGCCGGACCGATATGATCGAAGGAAATAATAATCATTGAATCATAAACAACAGTAGTCAGTGAAGGCGATATATGAGAGGACATCGGGATATTGCCATTCCCAATCACATAGAGATCATAAGGCACCTTTATCCCGTTTCTGCGACAATAACTGATAAAAACTATGGCC
>JAGDBK010000028.1 GCA_017959065.1 Clostridia bacterium
ACTTGTACGCATGAACGTGTCACGATTAAAAACAAAAAATTATCGAAAAACGATAAAAACATCTTGACAAACGATTAAATGTGATGTAGTATTACTTCGCTAGGCCACAAAAGGGATTAAGAAAAATTATGGTCCAGACAGTTCCTAGTGAATAAATAATCAGAGGTAAAGATCATGCCAAAAATCCCGACAAAAGTTTCAGTCATAATATCAATAATTTTCTCAGTCCTTTTATTTGCGTTCTCGGCGGCTGCCGCATTCATGATACCCTCGCTAGCGGATATTGCGATATCGACCAGGAACAGTGCTTTCCCTGACGCAATGCTGGGATCGTCAGAGAGTGTGTGGGTGATCATTCTCCTGTATATTGCGCTCATAGTGATAGCCGCGTCGGACGTTCTGATGTTTTTCCTTTTGATAAGGGTCAGAAAAGGTCTTGTCTTCACAGACCTCAGCGTAGCCCTGCTGAGACACGTCGCCTGGGGATGCTTCGCCCTGAGCGCAGTGGCTTGCGCGATGGCTGTGTTTTTCAGGATGTCTCTTGTCGTGGCGTTTCTGGCCGCATTCCTCGGATTCTGTCTCAGGGTCTTCAAGAACGCGGTCGAGGAAGCCGCGGAGATCAAGTCCGAGAACGATCTCACAGTTTGAGGAAGGTGGAAAATATGATCGTAATAAATCTTGATGTCATGATGGCCAAGAGAAAGATATCCCTGAACGAACTGTCCGAAAAAGTCGGGATAACCGTAGCCAATCTGTCTGTTCTGAAAAACAACAAGGCAAAGGCGGTGAGATTCTCGACCCTTGATGCTATTTGCTCGGCACTGGACTGCCGGGTCGAAGACATTCTGGAATATGTCGGAGGTGATAAGCAATGAACGTACAGGAAACAGTCAGTTCTGAAACGGCGGCGTATACGTATCAGCCGGCGGCCTGGCGCAGATATCCGGTTCACGAGGTAGTGTTCGCATGGTTTCTGCTGTTTTGCTCGTTCTTCTTCTGCAGATTCTTTCCTGTATACACAAAGCCTATCGGAGGGTTTATACTCAGCATAGTATCGTTCGCATCATGCTATATTATGCTCATAATCAAGAAGAAAAAACCCTGCAGGGCATCTGTGGCGGTCTCAGTTTCCGCGGTCATTCTGTCGCTATCTCTGTTTCTCACGTCAAATCAGTTCCTTCAGCTGTTTACTTTCGGTTATGTCTGCGCAAGCATATGCTACTTCCTGTATGCTGCCTTTGGAAATCCGTTTTCAAGAGGTCTCTCAGACATGACTCTGATCGATTATTTCAAGGCCGTTTTCATAATGCCGGTTCTGGGAATGGGGGATTTCTTCAGGGCTGCTTTCTCCGGCCGTTCCGCAAAGGGAGGAAAAGTCGTTCTGAAGATAGCGATCGGAGTGCTTATAGCCTTCATCCCGACAGCTGCAGTCATGATTCTTTTGTCATATGATCAGGGATTCAGCTCCATTATGAGTGATATTTATTCGGCTGTCCTTCCTGACACGGTTCCGGAACTTGTGTCATGGATATTGAGCGCGATATTCGCTTTTCCGGTAGCGGTATATCTTTTCGGCATTTTTATTTCATCTTCAGATGACAGAGGACGGAACGTGATCACCAGGGAAGAGTGTTCAAACGGGTGGAAGGCAGTAAAAAAGGTCCCTGTCTCCACCTCGGTCGCATCTGTCGTACCGATGCTGATCATCTATGTCATTTTTTTCATTTCGCAGTGGGACTATTATGTCAGCGCTTTCAGAGGCGTCCTCCCGGAAGGGACTGTCTATTCGGAATATGCGCGCGAGGGTTTCTTCCAGCTTTGCGCGGTTTCAGTTATCAATCTTCTGGTGATCCTATTCATTTCCGTATTCATGAAACGTGAAGGCAAGGGAAGCAGTGCGGCACTGAAGACCGTTTCAGTCGTATATTCTCTGACGACTCTTGTCCTGATAGCAACGGCTTTCTCAAAAATGATGATGTATATCAGAGTGTACGGCCTGACCCCGAAGAGAGCATATGTCTCGTGTTTTGAGATCTTTCTTGCGCTTGCTTTCATATTTATTATTCTTAAGCAGATCTTCAGGAAAATAAATGCCGCAGCGCTTTCTGCCGCTGCGCTGGTCCTCCTCTTCGGAGCGCTTTCGGTGTGCGATCTTGATGCCGTTATTGCAAGATACAATGTGGACAGATTTCTGGAAGGAAGCCTTGATAAGGTCGATGTCAGCCTTCTTGACAGTCTGGGAGACAGCGGAATACCTGAAGAAGTCAGACTGTTCAGGGTGCTTGCATGGAAGGAAAACTCGGCGGACGGACTTAACGAGAAGGAAAGCGATGCCCTGAACGATCTCCGGTCTGACATAAGGGTGAAACTATACAAACGCCCTTATCTGATAGAAAACAATGATCCGGATGATTCGTGGCTGAAATACACGGTTCCGCGGATAAGAGCTGTACGGTCGGTCAGGGGGATACTCAGCGACACGGAAATGAGGGAGAAACTGTATCCGGAATCAGACAGTTGAAAAAAACAGACGAGCCTGCTTCATCCACGGGTTTCCGTGAAATGAAACAGGCTCGTTCTTTTTCGTTGAAGATCAGTTAAGCATTTCCTGACCTCCGGTCACGGGAATTGCCTGACCGGTTTCATACTGCTGTTCGATTATATACAGTATCGCGCGAACGACATCTTCCGTACGGCATCCGCGGCCCAGCGGGACCTTTGATTCGTAGTATTTCCTTACATCCTCCACCGTTTTTGCACCTTTGACTTTCCCGGCGCGGAGATACTGTACGAACAGTCCCTTTTCGGGATCTGACCACAGCGGACCGTCCAGGAAATTGCCGGGACAAACCGCATTGACTTTTATGCCGTACTCTGCCAGCTCAAGCGCGAAAGACTGCGTGAGCCCGATGCCTCCGAACTTGCTTCCGGCATAAGCAAAGTTTTTGTTTGAGCCGGCAAGGCCGGATTTGGAATTGATCTCGATTATGTCGGCCATCCGGTCGGGACATATCTCCCTGGCGGCTTTCATCGGGATCACCGCATATTTTGCGCAGAGGAAGTACGCCGTATAGTTGACTGAAGTCACTAGTTCAAAGTCTTTCTTCTGCATTTCGGCGAGACTCCCGGCACGGACGATGCCGGCGTTGTTTACCAGAATATCGAGTCCGCCGAAACGGATGACGGTTTTTTCAACCATACTCCTGACTGATTCCTCGTCGGATACGTTTGCCGTAACCGAGAACGCGGCGTGTTTGCCGTATTTCTCGCGAAGTTCGGCGGCAGTGCGTTCCGCCCCGTCTCCGTTAAGATCCGCTATGACGACGTGGGCTCCCTCGCGTGCGAGAGAATCCGCGATTCCTGCGCCGAATCCCTGAGCTGCACCTGTGACGATGGCGATTTTGCCCTTGACTCTCCCGTCTCTGCTGTCGCCAGGGAAAGAGTCCGCATGGTCGGGATCTTCCGCGTCCCCGTACGATACGCGTGAAACAGATATGACCGCTCCGTAGCCGGTACCTTTTATGAATACGGTGAAACGGGATCTTTCCGACGGAAGTTCCGAGTATGCTTTTTTGACACTGTCGGCAGAGATATCATCTGCATTAAGGCTGATGTCAGCACTTACGGGTTTATCGGAATCGGTGAATCTGACGCAGGTATATCCTCCGGAGACCGCTCTGAGCATCGGAAGAACGGCAAGAACGGCCGCTTTAAGATCATTTGCTTCTTTTGACTGAAAATCGATGACGCTGTCCATTTTTCAAAACCTCATTTCCGAGAAATGTTTGACTCTGTCATTAATGTCGGGATATTCTGAAACGGTCTTCTTGCTGAACATGCCAAGCGAAAGGTCCTCAGTTGAAATAAGCTCGTGAGCGATCAGGGCGAATGCTGAAGGCGCAAGATGCGCGAATTCAGGTTTTGCAAGCGCTTTGCATATGAAAGACTGCCTCGGAGAATTGATGTCTTCGCCGCTGATCTCGAAAAAGCCGTATTTGCGGCACAGTTTCATAATTCTGTTCAGCTGCTGAGGAGTGTTGCGGCTCGGCATATAGGTTACAGCCCGGAATCCGAGCGCCTTTATCGTATCCATAAGAAGAGGAAGATAGTCATCTTCGAACTTCTGCGGCTTTTTGTCTCCAGTAACGGAGTTGCCGACGTCCCCGAGATATGCGTATGCGGAAACGGCGCCGATCTCATCGGCAAACTTCGCTAACTCGCTGATATGCGGGCATTCTTCTGCCGCGTCGACGTAGAATTCGGAGACGAAACCGGATTTAAGTGCCCCCACGATGTCGTAAAGATAAAACGGAGATTCGGGAGATCCGGACAGGATCTGGCCTTTGACTTTTTCCTGCAGGCCGATTCCCAGACCTTCCGAAAGGAATCCGATAACTTCTTCAGGCGAACCGTATCTGTCGGCTATCTTTTTTACAAGGGCGAACAGCAGATGCCTTTCCGTGACGCTGCCGCCGAAAGAATGCATTGAGATGGGAATAACGTCATTATCGTAATCCAGACTCAATCCGAACCGGGATACTA
>JAGDBK010000002.1 GCA_017959065.1 Clostridia bacterium
GTACGCTCAACTGCGTTGCCGGTTCTGCCTACCGTGAAATCATCAATACCAAGCAGATGTTCGGCAAGGACGACGGTCAGATGTACGTTCATTTCGTTCTTTCCTTCCCCGACAGCGAGAAGATAACTCCGAAGCAGTGCCACGAGTACGCGATGGAGTTCGCAAAACGCAAGTGGAACAACTTCGAGGTGGTGGCCTGTACGCACAGCGACAACGATCATATCCACACGCACTTCATCATCAATTCCGTCAGCTTCGAGGACGGGAAACGGTTCCACAGCGACCAGAAACTGATACACGATCTGCACGAGCTGAACGACCGGATGTGTCTGCAGTACGGGTATATGGTAACCGGACGCAGACCGAAGGACGAGCGCGTCAACGGTATCAGACCGTCCGAATACCACTCCGCCATGAAGGGCGAGAGCTGGAAAATGGAGCTGCGGATAGCGATAGACGACGCTATGAAGTACGCGACGAGCCGCAAACATTTCATCGAGATCATGAACAGCGAAGGCTATTTTGTCCGCTGGGAAAAGGATCGAAAGAGCATCACCTACACCTGCCCGAACGGCATGAAGTGCCGGGGCGAAAAATTAAACGAAAAGAAATATCTCAAGGAGGTAATGGAACGTGAGTTCAGAATCAGAAAGAGCATCATCACTGGCACAGATCCGTTCGCAGATGAAAGCGAACATGGCTATAGCGACGGACGCGCCTTCGACGGTAGTGCTGACGGACAGGAACTGGGGAGCGCTGAACAGCAGCGTGAAACTGCTCGGAGATTTGTCCGCGGCGAACTCGGAAGTGCTCCGACAGCTGATTACGGCCCGGCAGATGAGGGAGTATCTGGAGGAACAGATACAGAATCTGCAGTCGGATCTGAACGCGACGGAGTCGAACGTGAACGGAATGCTGACGGAGATGCAGGAAACGCTGAACGGTCAGTCGGACAGACTGAAGACGCAGACGGAGAAATCGATCTCCGAGATCTCGTCACAGGCTGGGAGAGCGAAAGAGAGTTTTTCCTCAGCGTGCTCCGAAATGAAGGACGATTTGAAAAGATGGCTGAAAAAAGTCATGTGGATCACACTCATACCGTCGGGAGTGGTCTGCGTCCTGGAACTGCTGCGCTTAATACTCTCGGCGGTCTGAGACAGGTGTTCGGCGACAGCGACCGTCCGAACAATCCGGACGACGATGACGAAGACCCTGATCTCAGAGAACTTCGCAGACAGGAACGTGCCGTGAAGGACGGTATCAACCTGGTCATGTAACACCCCGCGTCGTGAATCGCGACGTGGGCATCCATCCCCTCTGAAACGGAGGGCAGGGTCATCAGTACCGTTTTTGAAAGGCTCTGTGTTTATTAAACTCGACGCGGAAGCCTAACCCTCCTCCCTGAAACGGGGAAGAGGTTTCGGAGCATACCCCCAGCCGACGAAACGTCGGGAGGGTGTCAGATTGAAACATATACCTGAGACATATTATCGGACAAAAGTTCGAAAACAAATCTGAAGGACAACACTGCGGGACAGAGTTAAAAATAGAAAGAAAGAGTTTAAAAGTCAACCATTCATTGTCCGTGTTATCCCGCGGCGCTTCATATTTGTTTTCCAGTAAAATCGGTGTGCTTAAGGCACCGGGAAAGAAAGGGTATATGACAGAACAGAACTAC
>JAGDBK010000029.1 GCA_017959065.1 Clostridia bacterium
GACGATCATGCCGAGATTGTTGACCTCGCGGATCGATCCGGCGTAAATGATCTTTTTGACGGAGCTGCCCTCCAGCTCGTCATCCGTATAAGGATGAGCGGTGACGTTCTCCCTGTACTTTTCAAGGTCGACGCCATTGCTGATATGGATGACCTTGTCTTCCGGTATATCCTTATCCCAGCCGCGGTCTTTTATATAATCGTAACCGCCGGGCCACGTCATTATGACCTTGTCCGCTTTGACGTATATCCGCTTTTCAAACGCATACAAGATCTTCGCCAGAAGCGAACGTCTTTTCAGATGTCCGTACGCGACCAGGCTCTCCGGCCACAGATCGCGCACCTCGCAAATGCACTTCACTTTGAAATACTTCGCCAGTTTCTGACCGGCGACGAGCGTGAGCGGATGTACGGACGACGCGTAGATCACATCCGGCTTGCCGTGCGTTTCCGCGTATTTTTTCGCCGCCTTCCGCACGTTTCTGTAAAAGTCATACATATTGAGGATCCTGTCCAGCCCGTTGGAGCTGTACGTTTTGGACTTTACGAATACGTACGGGACTCCCGTGTCCTCCGCGATCTTTTCCGCAAAAAGGTCAGACGTTTCGATTATCTTTTCGGATTTTTTATTCTGACTGTTGCTGACGAAGACCACGGGTTCGTATCCGTTCTGCTTCAGAAATTTACTGATCCAGTAATGCCTGCCGCCTTTGTTGAAGAAGCTGCCTCCGGCATAGTGGTTCATTATCCAAACGTTCTTTTTCATATATCGTATCGTGCGGTGTACCCGATTCTCCTTTTGTCGATATGTATCATAAACCGAACCGCATCAGAGTCATTCTCTGTTCTTCGGCCTCGTCAGCCGAAACGTTGCTCATACCCTTGCGCCAGTCCTTAATTACTTTCCTGTGCTTTTTGAAGCTTTGGAATATCCTCATCACCCATGCGACCGGAAGCAGGAACGGATATTTTTTGAGCCACGGATACCGGTTCTCAAACTCCGTTCTGTCCCGGAACAGCTGTTTTCTGACGGCCTTGCCGCCCGCCGCCTGACTCGCCAGTCCGCGTTTGTAATCTCCGTGGAGACCGCCTTTCAATACGTAGTCCGCCATTTCGGTCATAAGCGGAGTTTCTTCACCGTCCCCGAACAGGTATTCCGAGAGATCCAGAAGGTTTTTCGCGGCCTCGTAAATATTATCGGCTCTGAGTCTTTGCTCCACCGCTTCCCAGTCGGGCTGCGGCAGATGCCTGTTCCTGTATATCCACAGATCGAGGATATAACGGATGCCCGGACCCGCGCCGGCGAGGTCGTGCACGGCGTGACCGATGAGATTCAGAGCGTAGCCCTCCTCCGTCAGTCTGTCGCTGTCACCGTCCACGTACCGCCAGTCGGGATAATTCTCTATCCCCGACTTTGTTTTCCTGTAAAGCAGCCTTCCGTGGAATTCCACGCCGACCGTGTCCCAGACGACGAACTGCTCGTCCCCCGACTCGGTCCCGCGATATCTGCCTCCCATACCTTCGACCGCTTTCCTTATGGCGCGCCGGTCCTCGGGTCTGATGTAAACGTCCAGATCCGACATGAACCGGAAATCGGTCTCGGGATAGTCGCCGCACAGTACCAGTCCCTTGAGCGGCGCGAAACGGATACCGGCGTCCTCAAGCGCGGCTTTTATCTGTCTGAAACACTCTTGCTGCCGCATATCCCGCGCGATCATGGCATAATACGTATTGCAAAGCTCGGTCCTGATATCGTCTGGCACCGAAGGATCGTTTTTCGCGGTCTTCCATATCATGTTTTCGAGATGATGCCTCCCGGCAAGATCCCATACGCCTGCCCAGTCTGCTTCGGCGGGCGGCTCCTCACCGGAGATAACCGCTCTAAGCAGCTGAACGAATTGTTTTTCAGTAGCGGTCATAAATCTCCCCCGCTGCGTTCCCGTGTCTCACCGGAAGCACCTGTGAATGATCTCGATAATCTTGTCCTGCTGCGCGGCGCTCATTTTGTTGTCGCTCGGC
>JAGDBK010000003.1 GCA_017959065.1 Clostridia bacterium
ATTTTTACAAATGAGATCAGTTTTTCTGCTGATTTGATTATGGAAACGTAAGTATCCGCTTTTTTCATAATCTCCATCATGCTTTTATTCTCGCATGCTGACAGCTGCTCCACAGCATTAATCGTGCTGTTCCCTATCTTCCTTTTCGGGGTGTTTATTATTCTCTTAAGATGAAGATTATCGCCCGGGTTCTTTATAAGATACAGATAAGCCAGAATGTCTCTTATTTCTTTTCTGTCGTAAAACCTTATCGATCCGAATACTCTGTAAGGCATTCCTGACCTGGCAAATGCAGATTCTATATTATTTGCCTGTGCATTTAGTCTATACAGTACGGCAAAATCTTTATATGTTTTGGTTCCTGATTTTACATATTCCGATATGGTGTCTACTATATATCTGGACTCTTCGTTCTGGTCCTCTAACTCTTCCAGTACGATCTTTTCACCGGCCTGCTTTTCAGTCCAAAGATTCTTTCCTTTCCTTCCGAAATTGTTTTTAATTATGCTGTTGGCCGCATTTAAGATCGTTTGTGTAGACCTGTAGTTCTGCTCCAGCTTTATCAGTTTGCAATCACTGAATACTGTATCAAACTCAAGGATGTTCTTGATCGTTGCTCCTCTGAATTTATAAATGCTCTGATCGTCATCACCCACGACCATTATGTTTCTGTATTTTCCGGAAAGCAGTTCAATTAGAGCAAACTGCGCCATATTTGTGTCTTGATATTCATCAACGCATATATATCTGAATTTTGACTGGTAATAATCTAGAACGTCTTTGTTATCTTTAAGTAACATCACAGTTCTCATTATCAAATCGTCAAAATCCATTGCATTTGCTTTTTGAAGTTCACTTTGATACCTTATATATACCTTTGAAATCTGTGAAAGACGATAATCGTTTCCGGAATTCGCGCTGAAATCCTCTGGGGATATTAGGTTATCCTTGGCGCGGCTGATCTCAGTCATAACTGTGCGAACAGGCAGCATCCTGTCGTCAATATTCAGTGATTTTAAAATATCTCCTATGAGCTTTTTTGTGTCTTCGGTATCATAAATAGTGAGAGAACCGCTTTGAAAACCAAGAAGATCCAGATGACGTCTGAGGATCCTGACACAAATCGAGTGGAAAGTTCCGGCCCAGATCTGTGAGGAAATGGATTCATCGTTCAGTGATTCCGCAAGCCTGTTCTTAATTTCGTCCGCAGCCTTGTTGGTGAATGTAATAGCAAGTATCCCGTATGCTTTTACAGGATCTACGGCATAAGCAGAAAGGATCATTTCCGCGTCTTCATTGGAAGCAAACTTATAAGCCTCGGTAAGCATCTCGATGTCCAGATCTGAAGGTTTGACTGAACCGTTCCTGAAGTATGCGTCACCATACTTTATCATATGGGAAATACGGTTGACCAATACGGTCGTTTTACCGCTTCCTGCACCTGCAAGGACTAACAGAGGCCCGTTAACGGTATAAATTGCTTCGCGCTGTTCCGGGTTCAGTCTTCCGTATATGCGGTCAAACAGTTCCCTTTTTGCTGCAGTGAATCTCTGTATCTCGTTTCCCATTATTTCCCCTTAGTCCAATACTGATAATGTCATAATAACACAAAAAGCAAAACGCCCTGAGACCAGGGCATTTTACTATTTATGATCAGAATCAAAGCAAAACCTGTGTACAAAACGATTCAGTGTTCTTCGCTCGGTACGATCAGTCCGTATGCACCGTCTTCACGTTTGTATACGACACATGTTTCATTAGTCTCGGAATTGACGAACACATAGAACTTGTGACTTAGTAGATTCATCTGGAGGATTGCTTCTTCAGGAGACATCGGCTTGAATGAGAAAGATTTTACCCTGATCTTAAATTCTCCTTCTTCTGCTACTGCCTCTGAACCAAGTGATGAATAGTCCGCGAATGCACCCTGGCGGAGTCTTCTCTCAAGTCTTGTTTTGTTTTTCCTTATCTGTCTTTCGATATTCTCGACGCATCTGTCAAGTGAATTGTTGAATGTTTCGTCTTCGACCTCGCTGCGGAACAGCGTTCCGGAATACGAGATCGTAACCTCAAGCTTTTCTGTGTTTTTCTTCTTACTGAACGTTACGAAAGCTTCTGCTTCATCGGAAAAAAATTTGTCAAACTTTGACAGTTTCTTGCTGACCAGTTCTTTCAAGTCATCTGTCACTGTAACCTGTCTGGCGATAATCGTAATCTTCATGTGTCACCATTCCTTTCCGAAATTGCAGCTTAAAAAGCATGCATAGGTTTTAAATAACTGCCATGATAACCCCGGGAAGTACACTTCCCTGTCACTATTATACCATGTGCAGAGTAATAATGGAATGAAAACAATCTTTTTTGTGAAAAACCGCCAAACAATATGAATGAAAATAACAACAGTATTAACTGATAGACTCAGTGCCTGTCAAAGTATCCTTTTCTGTAAAGAAGCTCAGCCATGAGAACTCCGCCGCCTGCCGCACCGCGCAGTGTATTATGTGCAAGACCTACAAACTTGTAATCGAAAAGGGAGTCTTCCCTGAGTCGGCCGAGACTGATCCCCATTCCTTTGTAAAGATCTCTGTCGAGTGCTGCCTGCGGTCTGTTGTCTTCTTCAAAATATGTGATGAAATGTTCCGGAGCATTGGGCAGGCTGAGTTCCTGGGGCAGTCCCTTAAATGAACGCCATCTTTCGATTATCTCTTCTTTTGAGGGCTTCTTTTCAAAATTGACGAAAACGGCTGCGGTATGTCCGTCGGTCACTGGGACACGAATGCACTGGGTCGTGATCAGCGGGGAGACTGCTTTAACTATGACATCCCCTTCAACCTTACCCCAGATCTTCAGCGGTTCCTGTTCGCTCTTTTCCTCTTCCCCGCCTATATATGGGATGACGTTGTCGATCATTTCGGGCCACTGATCGAATGTTTTACCGGCGCCTGAAATAGCCTGATATGTCGTGGCTACTACTTCTTTAACGCCGAAATCCATAAGAGGAGTCAGAGCGGCCACATAACTCTGTATCGAACAGTTGGGTTTTACTACAATAAAACCGTGTTTTGTGCCGAGCCTTTTCCTCTGGCTGTCCAGGATAGAGATATGGCTGAAATTAATCTCGGGTATGAGCATGGGGACATCGGGAGTCCACCTGTTTGCAGAATTGTTTGATACGACCGGGATCTCAGCCTTTGCATAAGCTTCTTCAAGAGCTTTGATCTCATCCTTTTTCATATCTACTGCGCAGAAGACAAAATCGACTTTTTTGGCGACTGAATCAACGTCATTGGCATTTTCTACGATCATTCCGCGTACAGATTCAGGTATCTCTGCGGTCATCTTCCAGCGACCTTTAACTGATTCCTCATAGCTAACCCCTGCAGATCTCGGACTAGCAGCAAGGACTGATATTTCAAAATAAGGGTGGTCATGAAGGAGCAGGACGAATCTCTGCCCTACCATTCCCGTAGCACCTATGATTCCGACTTTCATTTTACTCATAGTATTAACACCAGCCTATACTTTAATTATGAATAAGATTATACTCATTATATATAAAATGTCAACAACTGAAAGCCTCATATTGACTGAACTGATGGCTTTTATCGGTATTCTGAAAAGAGAGAGCGGTGCTGCCGAAAAACGACAGCACCGCCTTGCGTTAAATCATTTAGGTGAAACTAATTTCAGGCGTTGCACATTCCGCTGTATCTGAGGATAAACTCGTCCTGGGCATCTTTGTCGAACTCAATGAATTTCATTGAGAAGCCGCCGACTCTGACAATAAGATTCTCATGACAATCGGGGTGGATCTGGGCGTCCTTCATCTCTTCGAGGGTAGCCGTGGTGATCTGGGCGAGCTGTCCGCCGATCTTCATGAATGTCATCATCGTAGCGGCAATCTTTTCTCTCATTTCCTCGTTTTCCATCAGGGTCGTCGGAATAAGGACATTTGAAGTGCTTCCGCCAACTCCGAGTTCAAGAGGCATACGGGCCACTGAATTGAGCATAGGTGTCAGACCGTTTTTGTCAGAACCAGTGCGCGGACCGATAGTATTTCCGAGCGGAGAGCCTGTGAATCTTCCGTCAGGCAATGCCCACGTATGTTTTCCGTAATAGGTGCCTCCTTCAAGAAGTGAGCATGCACCGGTAAATACATCTCCTCGGCGGGACTTGAATTTTCTTATCTCGGACCAGAACATGCGGAGCACTTTTGCGGACATTTCGTCCGCTTCCCTGTTGTCATTACCGTATTTCGGAGCGTTCAGAAGTTCCTGGCGTATGTCCTCGTATCCTTCAAAGTTGGCATCCAGAGCGTTATATACTTCTTCCAGAGTCAGTTTGCCGGTATCATATACAAGAGTCTTGAGCGCATAAAGCGAATCTCCGACAGCTCCGTGTCCGCCTGTCTCGATAACTCCGTAATTATAGATCGTACCGCCTTCATCATGCTGAAGTCCTCTCTCTATGCAGGCTTCGGTCATAGTCGACTTTACAAGCTTGGAGACGTTGGCGACTCTGATGTCTACGCCGATATTGCACAGGTCGATAAAGATCGGTATAAGGTACTGAATCTGCTTAACGAAAGCGTTCCACAGATCATCAAATGTCTTATAATCCTTGAGATTGCCTGTGTCGATGCTGATCTTGTAGTCAGCATATCTGTCCCTGCCGTTGAAAAGAGTGTATTCGAATATCTTGGCAAGATTAACGAATCCGTCTTCACATCCGAAATTACTCTTTCCCGGTATCTCGATCTCCTGGCATCCAAGGATGGAGTAATCGCGCGCATCTCTCTCGGGAACGCCGTAACCCATCAGTGACGGAACGACGTTGAAGTCGCTTGCAAGGGTGGGATCGGACATCCCTTCCGACCACATCAGGACCACAAGTTTCATCAGTTCCCTGGGAGTTTTTTCATGGACTCTGACGGTCATTCTGGGATGGGTCTCATGAAGCGTGCGCATGACTCTAAGAACGTGGTAGGTGATCTCGTTCGTCGCGTCCTCGCCGGTTTCCGGGATGACACCGGAAATGGTCATATTGTGGACTCCGTGTTCCCAGAATTTCATAAATATGGCTGTCAGAACATCTTTGTCTTCATCCGATCCGGTCCAGAACGGAAGCATATACTGATCGAATCTCCCGATACAGTCGACCCAGTCCCACAGGCAGAAGAACCACATAAGCTGAGCAGCTTCAAGAAACGTTTTAGGCTTGCCGCGGGAGATGCTGCGGCATGTCTTCTCAATGGTGAGCAGCTGCTCTCTTTTTTCAATGTCTTCAGCCTTCGAGGCGAGTTCAGCCGCTTTGTCGGCATACTGGGTTATATAGGCAGAAAAACCCTCCATAATAATCCGGCAGGCTTTGTAGAAATCTTTTTTCTTCTTGTCAGCCGGATCTGTTTTTGAGTCGTAGCTTTCGATCTGATCAAGGACTCCTCCGACACCCATTCCCAAAAGTTTCGGGTAACTGGGAATCGTGTGCCCCTGATATCCTCCGGCAGACCATGCATATCCCTTTACGTATCCGTACGCGTTTGCGTCTCCGCCGAATCTGCGGACCCCTTCATCGTCAAGAACGTTGTCATCCATAGGGATCAGCCTGTTGTAAATCGCTTTAATTCTGTCAGTGCGGTGCATGTAGCAGTTTCCGAAACTGAAATGCTCGACAATGTTCCTGAATGGTCTTGGAAAACCTACCAGTATGTCGTTATCAAAAAATATAGGTTCAGAATAGAGCCACGAATAAACGATGGCGTGAGCTTCGCACACGATGTAGCTCTCGTCGGCGTATTCCTCGAAAGCGTCTTCAAAAGGCGTCTTTTTATCGTCCGGCATGCCGGTCGCCGTATCTTCCCTTTTCCTGTTCGGCTTTACCCTTTTGAGCACGTCCTCATAGATGGCTCCGGTCCTTTTGGAAAACTCAAATTTTTCAAAGATATCCTGCATTTTGATACCGGAACGGACTGAACAGTTCCTTTCTCCTTTCATGGACAATAAACCGTTAGTTTATAAGTGACAGCATTCTGCCGGTCACAATAAGGATATATGGCTGAATAAGTATCGGTATTATTATTGTATTTTGCGGGCGGGTTGTTTTCAAGAAGAATTTTAATTAATGAACACCATAAATCATATTTCGGAAAACCTGGATGTTCCTATTTTCAATTTCAAAAAGCTTGACAAAGGGGATCAATTATGATAGACTAACTGAGCATTGTGCTGGTGTAGCTCAGTTGGTAGAGCAGCTGATTTGTAATCAGCAGGTCGGGGGTTCAAGTCCGTCCACCAGCTCCATGACGGGTATCTGTAACGGATGATTGGTTATGGATGCCCGTTTTCTTTTTCCGCGGCATCCCCGATAATACAGTACATCATTTTTTTATTTCAGGAGGTTATTGCTTTGATCAGACAGCAGGCTTTTTCGGACAAAGAGAAACGGTTTCTTAAAGGCGGGCTTCACTGTCATACAACGCGCTCGGACGGCAGCCGGTCGCCGGAAGATACCCTTAAAGCCGCAAAGGAAGAGGGTTTTGATTTCATGGCGCTGACAGACCATCAAGTTTATAATCTTAAGAATTTTGCCCCTGAAACAGGAGTTATCGTCATTCCGGGAATGGAACACAGCAATAACCTGTTTAAAGATCACGGATTCAGATGTTTTCATACGGTTTGTCTCGGTCCTACCAAAGAGGACGGGAACGGGTTTGATCAAGATGAAAGGTTTGATTGCGGCGAGGCGCCGGACGCCGAGGCATATCAGCCTTTTCTGGACGAGGTCCATCGCAGGAACAACCTGACCATTCTCTGCCATCCCCAGTGGAGCAACACCAGTGCGAGGTACTTTGAAAAGCAGAAAGGCAATTTCGCCATGGAGATCTGGAACAGCGGCTCCGTATTGTACTGTGATTCAGATAACGACGCGGCTTACTGGGACGAGATCCTTGGCCAGGGTATCAAGTGGTACGGTGTAGCGACAGATGACGCTCATGCGCATTGGGAGTTCGGTAACGGTTGGGTAATGGTCAAGGCGGACAAAAACATATCGTCCATCCTTAAAGCCCTAGAAAACGGCGAGTTTTATTCCACATGCGGCCCGGAGATCCATGATTTTTACATTGAGGACGGTAAGGCCAAGGTGGACTGTTCTCCCGTCAACAGGGTTCTTATGCACTCCGACAAGCACACAAACGCCATGATAAGGGACGATAACTCAAATCTTACGCATGCGGAGTTTGATCTTGAAGACTCGTGGGAAGGTCCTTACGATTATGTGAGGATCAGCGTAGTCGACAAGGACGGAAAGAAAGCCTGGACAAATCCGATATTTCTATCCTGAGACGCTTAATGAGATAACTATCCCCCGGATCAGCTGATTTTATTATCGGCTTTCCGGGGGACTCATTTTTTTTGATAAGCCGTTATCAGTTCAGTCTGAGATATTCGCAGGCAGCCATCGCGGCAGACGTTCCGTCCGCTACGGCGGTAGTGAGCTGGCGGATCATTTTCGAACGGCAGTCTCCTGCGGCAAAGAACCCTGCTCTGCTTGTTTTTGAATTCTCGCCGGCATCTATGTACCCCTGAGCGTCCAAATCGACCAGAGAGGAAAATATGGCGTTCTGAGGCTCCTGACCGACGGACACGAAGACCGCGCTGACCGGAATACTCTTGATTTCGTCAGAGACCGTGTTTTTCACGCTGATCCCGGAAACTGATTCTCCGCCGGTTATCTCATCAACAACCGAATCAAGGATGAATTCCACATTGGGCTTTGAAATCAGGGTCTCAACAAGTTTTGATTCGCCTCTGAATTCCTGCCTTCTGTGAATGAGACTGACCTTGCTGCAGATCCCGCTGAGCAGTTCGCACGCGCTGAGAGCCGAACTGCCTCCGCCTACCACGGCGACTTCTTTTCCGCTGTAGAAGGCACCGTCGCAGATTGCGCAGTATGACACACCTTTCCCCGCAAATTCCTCTTCGCCTTTTGCTCCTAGTTTTCTGTGCCTGCAACCCGTCGCTATGATGACGGCTCTGGCCTCGAATGAGGAGTACTCGGTCGTGACTTTTTTAACTGTGCCGAGATCTTCGACTCCGGTCACAGTGTCAAATTCGGTCTCGACTCCGAGATCGGTCGCCTGAGTATATATAAGATCGGACAGCTCCATGCCAGATATCTCTTTGAATCCGGGATAGTTTTCTACCTTCGGTGAAACGGATATCTGTCCGCCTATGGCCGTCCCCTCGATAACAAGTGCTCTCTTCCCTGCTCTGGAAAGATATATTCCCGCTGTATATCCGGCAACTCCTCCGCCGATAATTATAACGTCATACATCGGCCCGCCGGTCATCTTTCCTCGGCAAACTTCTTGATGTTGGAGGCGTTGATGTATTTTTCAACGTTGCCGCTGTCGACGACTACGAGAGTCGGTGCCTGATTAACGCCGTACTTTTCGGTCATTTCTCTGTCTTCTTCAGCGTCGATGACCGTATATTTTACGCCGGCCTTGTCAAGCATGGCCTTTGCCATTTTGCAGTTGGGGCATGTTTTTGTCGTGAACAGGAGAACTTCCTTCTGTGTCTGACCGGCAGGATTGTTCTCATGCACAATATTGTCTATCATGACGTTGTAAAGTTTTCTTGCCTTGAACTCCGCAGCCTTGCCTTCGTTCCAGTTCTGGACGGGGCGGTAATACCCGGTTATTCGGCTGTAGACCTCGGTGACTTCGCCGCATTCCGGACACTTGTATACCTCTCCAACGATGTATCCGTGGTTCTTGCAGATGGAATATGTCGGCGACAGAGTGTAATAAGGAAGCTTGTAGTTCTCCGCAATCTTTCTTACAAGATTGGCGGCTGATTTCCATGTCGGGAGCTTTTCGCCTATGAACGCATGGAACACGGTGCCGGACGTGTAGAGCGTCTGAAGCTCGTCCTGAATGTCGAGAGCGGTGAAAACGTCGTCGGTGAATCCGACAGGCAGATGAGAACTGTTGGTGTAGTACGGAGCTGCGTCGCAGTTAGCGGACGCGGTAATGATATCAGGATAGAGTTCGACGTCCTTCTTTGCAAGACGGTAGCTTGTGGATTCGGCGGGAGTGGCTTCGAGGTTGAACAGGTCTCCGTATTTCTCCTGATAGTCGGAGAGCCGTTCCCTCATGTGGTCGAGAACTTCCTTTGTGAACTGGATCGATTCCGGATTCGTAAGATCCTTCCCTATCCAGCATGCATTCAGGCAGGCTTCGTTCATTCCAACAAGACCGATCGTTGAGAAGTGATTCTTGAAGGTACCCAGATATCTGCGGGTATAGGGATACAGACCCTCGTCAAGAAGCTTTGTGAGTATGGTGCGTTTGGTGTTCAGCGACCTTGCGGCGATGTCCATGAGTTTGTCGAGTCTGCGGTAGAATTCTTCAGGCGTCTTCGACAGATAGGCAATACGCGGCATATTGATCGTTACGACTCCGACGGAACCGGTCGATTCTCCGCTTCCGAAGAATCCTCCGGATTTCTTTCTGAGTTCTCTCAGATCCAGACGGAGACGGCAGCACATGCTTCGGATGTCGCTGGGTTCCATGTCGCTGTTTATGTAATTCGAGAAATAAGGTGTCCCGTATTTTGCCGTCATTTCGAACAGAAGACGGTTATTCTCGGTCTCGGACCAGTCAAAATCCTTAGTGATGGAATAGGTGGGAATGGGATACTGGAATCCGCGTCCGTTGGCGTCGCCCTCGAGCATGACCTCGATGAACGCCTTGTTCACCATATCCATTTCCTTCTTGCAGTCCTTGTACTTGAAATCCATCTCCTTGCCGCCGACGATCGCGTTGAGTTCGGCAAGGTCGTTCGGGACGACCCAGTCAAGAGTTATGTTGGAGAACGGAGCCTGAGTTCCCCATCTGCTCGGAGTATTGACTCCGAAGATGAATGATTCGATGCATTTCTTGACATCGCGGTAAGACAGATTGTCCGCTTTAATGAACGGTGCAAGATAGGTGTCGAATGACGAGAAAGCCTGTGCTCCTGCCCACTCGTTCTGCATGATGCCGAGGAAATTGACCATCTGGTTGCAAAGCGTGGCAAGATGGCTTGCCGGGGATGACGTTATCTTGCCGGGGATGCCGCCGAGGCCTTCCTGTATGAGCTGCTTGAGAGACCAGCCCGCACAGTATCCGGTAAGCATCGAAAGGTCGTGAATGTGAAGATCGGCTCTTCTGTGAGCGTTCGCGATCTCCTCGTCATATATCTCGGAGAGCCAGTAGTTCGCGGTGATGGCACCGGAATTGCTCAGGATAAGGCCGCCGACGGAATAGGTGACCGTGGAGTTTTCCTTTACTCTCCAGTCGATGCCGTTGACATACTGGTCGACGACATCCTTATAGTCAAGAATCGTGGATTTCATGTTGCGGATACGCTCGCGCTGTTTCCTGTACAGGATGTAGCACTTTGCGACATCTGCGTAGTCTGCACTGATAAGGACTTCCTCGACGCTGTCCTGAATATCTTCAACTGTCACTTTGCCGTCCTTTATCTTTTTCTCAAAGTTCGATGTGACCTTGAGAGCAAGCAGATCAATGATATCAGGGTTATACTGTCTGTTTTGAGCTTCGAAAGCCTTTGTTATGGCCGCACTGATCTTTGAAATGTCGAAATCAACTACTTTTCCGTCTCTTTTAACTACCTGATACATAGCCAGTCTCCTTAAAAGCGTGTATTTAAAGTGATATAAAGTCGCGTGTCATAGTTTACCATATTTAGTGGTTGATGTCAACACAAAAACACAAGATATAGAATTTTTTTTATAAAATTTCAGATTGAGTGCTGCATTTTATATATGAAATCTATAGGATAACAATAGAACAGGACGGACATAAGACTGTCCGTCCTGTACAGTATCCGGAAAGAAGTTAAACATCGCGGCAAATGCCGCTTCTGCAATTATTGATATGATTATCTGACGATGTTCTCGCCGTCAAACAGGAACACACCGTATCCGTTTCCCGTAACATTTCCGTTTTCCGCAAGAAAATCCGCCATCCGGCGCTGAAGGTCAGTATTACGAGGAAGAGTCGCCGGGTCGTATGAATCTCTGAATCCGAACACGCGCCAGAGGTCCCAGTTGTCCTTCGCATCATCAGAACTTATGATATCAAAGTTGTCCATAAATGCGCGGATGCGGGAATTGGGCGCGAGAAACGTATAGTTCCCCGGCCACAGGAGCCATGATGCGCATACGAATACGGCGGGTCCTGTCTTTTTGAAATACCGGTATGCACGGCGGAAAGAATCGATCACCTTATCGGGATCCAGCGGACCGTCTTCAGGGATGTGCGTATTGATAACCTGGTCGCCGCCATTTACTATGAATCCGTTCTTTTCCCATGTGAATTCTTTATGGAATTCGACTTCGTGGAATTCAAGGCGCCCGAGTCTTACTATGCCGGCGCTGAAGAAGCACGTGACCCAGCCCCATTCACGCAGGCCTATATGACCGAACTCCTTTGCACAGGTCTTGGACCATACGGTTATCTCACGCATTGACGGATAGTAGATATCGTCGCTTATCTCGTGATCACGATAGAATGCGTGTGCTCTCATCCCGATCAGAATACTGATTGCGAGGTTGGCCAGATCGTCCTCTGCCCCGGTGATCTTGCGAAATTCGCTCATGTTATCATCATCCCAGAGGTTCTTGTCGAATTGCTTCTCTTTTATCAGAACGTCGATCTTCGGAAGGAGAGGCTCTGCGGCGGAAAAATATTCTTCCGGAAGTCCGATCTTTTCTGCAAATTCTTTGGCTCCGTCCCCGTTTACGGGATCGATGAGCCAGCTCTTCGTTTCTGTCATAGGTCTGCTCCTTATAGTTAGTATAATCAAATAGGAATGCTTTTAAATCTCTTCACCGCGTACGGTGACCACGGGTATATATTTCATTGCAGTATCCCTGAATTCGATCAGTTCATTCCGCGGTACGCCGTGAAGGCCTTCTGAGATCACTTCTCCCGAGTCCTTGAAATTCTGAATGTGGTATTCTCCTGCTCCGTTTATCCACCGGCAGATATTCTCTATGTCGTTTTTGTCATGGTATTCGGCAACTACAGTCGTTCTGAATTCGTATTCGATACCTGAAGAGATGAGGATCTCTATGCTTTTGCTTATAATGGAGAGATCCGTATCGGTCCCGGCAGTGAGCGAATACTTTTCTTTTGAATTTTTGATATCCATTGCGACTCTGTTGACGAGCCCTTTACCTATAAGCGATCTCAGCCTGTCAGGGAAAGTGCCGTTCGTGTCAAGCTTGATCTTGAACCCCAGATCTGATACCTTTGAAAGGAAAACTTCTATGTCCTCGTGAATCAGCGGTTCCCCGCCGGTGATGCATACTCCGTCAAGGACAGAAACTCTTTTTGAAAGGAAGTTCAGTATGTCTTCCTCGGGTATAGCCTTTGCTTCCCCTGCATGAAGCACCAGCGAGGCGTTGTGGCAGAACGGACACCTGAAATTGCATCCGCCGGTAAACAGAGTACAGGCCACATTCCCCGGGTAGTCAAGCAGTGTCATTTTTTGTATTCCAAGTATACGCATTTTTCCCTCTGATGATTATTATTCTGAAACCGTGATCTGCAGCGGAACGTCAGCGCTGATCTCAAAATTGACCGGAAGCGTCTGAAAACCGCCGACAGGATTGAAACCGCGCGAATTATCCTCCATATGAAGAGAGTCGCTTTCGGAACATGTTATCTTCAGTTCACAGGCACCGGAGATACTGCATGTTTCTTCGCCGACGGAAACACTATCGCCCGTGTCGGATATGATCGGGAAAGTGTATCTTGCGCCGCTTTTGCAGAAGATCCTGACAGACACGGCTTCCGAGATACGGTATTCGATCTCATACTCGGAACCCTCCAGAGGCATACCGTCGGCGTCCTTAAGAATGCCGTGCGCTGTTATTACGATCTCATCGCATTCGGTGCGCGATTCGATCACGGCCGCCGTATCATTGAGATTTGTGTATGTCTTTCCGCTGCATTCCTTTTCCAGTGACGGGGTACCGCACACTGGAGGCAAAAACGGCATCTGCATATTGCCGGATTCGATCATTTTGTATTTTGTGGGAGTGGCGCTGATCACCGGCCCGTAATTTCTGTTCCAGAGCAGTGTAAGAGCACCTCCGGTCGGGTACAGTTCCCTGTGCTGAAGGAAGTCGTATCCTGATACCGTCATCACCCAGCCGTCCTTCTGAGCAGTTGCGACGTCCAGACTCTTCCAGTGCTTAACCCCCTCGCCGGTTTCTCTGGGAAGCATGAGCGTTCTGTCATGGACATAACCGGATTTGGACATCACTGTCATTGCCTTGACATGGCAGAAAGTGTGATGTACGCAAGCCGGTTCACCTGCCTGCCCGTACATAAGTCCGCCGGCCAAAAGTCCGCCGATAGTACATTTTCTGTAAAGGAGGTAATTCCTGTACGCAGCTTCGCCGAACACGGGATCGCGGTCACTGAGCAGCACATAAGCCGACTGGCATCCGTCCGAAGTCCGGCTCCCCCAGTAGGTCCATTTATAGAACCTGCTTCCGAAGCTGTTGTCCCATCCGCCGTCGGGAATCATAAACTCAAGATGCGCTCTGAGAATTCCGCAAAGTCTGTCTTTTGCTTCCTCGTCTTCGGTTAACACGGAATACAGAACGAGGCTCGGCAGGGATTCCTCCACATTGTATCCTATATCTATGCTTCTGCACCCTTTGGCTGTAATTCCGTCCATCGGGATCCCTTCGCCGTATATCAGGCCTTCGGGCGTCACCCATTTCATGCAGAAATTGAACCATTCCCTCGCCTTGCTTCCGAAAGATGCTTCCCCTGTGATCCGGTACCGGATCGCCAGAAGAGCCGTATAGCTCATGGCGTAGTTTATGTTCGGCATCGATGTCTCAAAATAGCTGTCCATGAAACTGCACAGCCTGAAAAACACACCGTACAGCCTTTCGTATCTGTCTTTGCCGAGATCGTCTTTATGCTCGGCAAGAGTAAGTCCGTATGATATGGCAGCGAATACTGTGATTCCAGTCCATTCGCTCTTGGCACCGTTCTTGTAGCCGCCGGATGGAATCCTGAAGTTCTTCTCAGTCCATTCAAGCAGTTCGTCCGCAGCTTCAAGGTACTTTCTCTCTTTTGTCAGCGAATACATATATACGAGCGCATATACCATGTCTCCGCTTCTTCCGTGCTCTGATTTGCACGCGGGACACATTATCGCGCCGTCGAGCCAGCCGCTCCCTGTTCCGCCGATCTTGAGGCTCAGCAGCGAATCGAGCCATTCCTTCAGAAGGATCTGATATTCGTTCATTATCAGGTTAACACCTTTCCGAAACTGTTTATCAATATTCTATCCCAAATCTTATTTCATTGCAAGAGCTTCTCGGGGAGGGATGGACCTCCGGAGCGGAAAGGCAATGCAGGGACGTCGGCTTCGGTGATTCGACTGAAATAGGCGGAAAAGCAAAAGTTTACAGTTTATTATCAAAATCCTGCTTCTTTTCATATACAATTCTAATCAGGTACAGCTTTAGAACGGATTAATTACTACGAACGGATGTGATAGATATTAAGATCAAACGGATCATTCCGCTTATGCTCGTGCTTGCGTTATTGTTTCTTTCATCATGCGACGGGATGCAGTCCGCATTGATGTACATCGGGATAGATCTTCATGACTATGATTCCGAGGAGACAATCAGGACGCTCAGAACTTTTGATGACGAATGCGCAAAGCTGAAAACGATTCTGGAAGTGATAATTCAGGATACGACAGAGATCCGCGAGTTCAACGGTTTCAGCGAGGCGGCTAATTATTTCACGGATGAGATACTAACCTTCCTGACAAATACCAGATTCTCCAAATACAACGGGAATGTCACTCTTATGAATGAACTGGAGAAGGAATATCCCGGTCTGTTTGTTACGACGATCATTCCGGCCAGCGATTTTGACACAGCGCTTCAGAAGTATTTCGGCGCGGGCAGCAGCGTGCCTCATCCCTCCGGAACTCTTTTCAGATATATGAAGAAAGTTAACATGTATATCACAGAGGTGCAGCCACCGAAACCCGACACTGAGATTACTGTCATCTCATGCGAAGAGACTGAGAATACATACAGGATGATAATAGAAGTATCGGCCGATGACCAGGCCACAAACACATACAGAGCCCTGTTTGCCAAAAGAAAGAATTCTGATCCGTATTTCAGATCTCTGAAGCCGATCGACGAATGAGCATAAAGAAAACAGAAAGTCATCCCCTCAGATGAAGGGATGACTTTTTTACTTAATATTGGTATTATATCAAAAGGTCAGAATCAGATTAGCTGAGCGGAATAACCCAGATGTTTCTGAACGAAACGGCGTTTCCGTGGTCCTGAAGCATAAGGGGACCTTTTGCTACTCTCTTATCGTTGGTGATGCCGCCCGGAGTAACGCTGTAAAGCTCAACGTTGTTGTGGACTACGATGCCGTTCTGAATGACGGTCATCCTGCCGTTTTCGGCAATCTCGCCGTGTGAGTTGAATTTGGGAGCGCGGAGGATGATATCATATGTCTGCCATTCAAGAGCCGGAAGACAAGCGTTGAACAAAGGAGCGTGCATCTGATAGATGCCCGAGCAGTCGTTATTGAGCGGCGGGTCTATGCCGTATGAATCAAGTACCTGAACTTCATAGCATCCGTGTACGTATACGCCGCTGTTGCCTTTTCCCTGGCCGGTCGCCTCGGGCATGTCAGGGATCCTGAACTCGACGTGAAGCTGAGCGTCACCGAAAGTGTAATCCGAAATGATGTCACCGTTGCCTACGGTGCATATGCCGTCCTCGATCTTCCAGTTCGGAACGGTGCCTGAACCGCGGGTCTTCCAGTTTTCAAGGGATGTGCCGTCAAACAGCATGATTTTTTCAGCTTTCATGGTCTAATAATCTCCCTTCAAATATTAAATTCAATAATTCTGTTGCGGTGTTTCAGAGAAAACATCATATTACTGATTTTTGTAAGCCTCGACCATCATGTGAGTCAGTCTCTTCGCTTCATCGATTCCGCATCCCGGAAGAATGTTGCCGGAGAGGAACTGCTTCAGCGGAGAGGGCTTGGCGTCATCGTGGCTGAGCTCGACGACAACGGTATCTTTGTCGGGGGTGTTTATCTTCTTTGTAATGGTGTCTCCGCCGTCCCAGAGAAGTGTACCCTTTTCGCCGCCTATCTCGAAAAGGCTCGGGAAACCGTAAGAAACGAATCCAGTCTCGTTGACTGCTATGCATCCGTTATCATATGACATTACGGTGACAGCGTTGTCTTCTACTCTGTCGGTGTTGAGAGCAAGCGCATCGGGATTTATGCATGCGTTGGTGAAGCAGGATTTGTAGCCTGTAGGCTGTCCGCAGAACCAGTCGATCTGATACATGCCGTGCGCACCGAGATCGATCATGGCGCCGCCGCCGCATTCCTTGGCGTCATAGAAATGTTTCGGAAGCCAGTTGTTGCTGCTTCCGGAATGGCAGTTCCTGAAACGTATGTAATTGATAGTGCCGATCTCGCCTGCGTCGACTATCTTCTTTAGAGTTATCGGACCAGGACCGTATTTCCAGACAAGTGAAATGACGAATTTAACATTATTCCTTTTAACAGCTTCCTCTACCCTGAGACAGTCCTCATCGCTGAGAGCTAGAACTTTCTCTGTAAAGATATGCTTTCCGGCATCCGCGATCCTGACCATCAGGTCTGCGTGCGTATCAGTCGATGAACAAACGATGACGCCTTCTGCGTCGGAGGCAAGAAGATCTTCAAAAGTATCGAACGCCGGGATCTCGTGCTTTTCGGCGAATTTGGCCTTTCTTTCAGGATTCTGATCCCAGACTCCGACCACTTCCGCATTTTCTTTCGCGGTTTTTGCGTAACCGCCGGCATGTACATGCCAAACTCCGCAAACAGCAACCTTCATAGCTATAACCTCGTCTTTCTGAAATAATAAAGTACTGAAATAAGTACGATCCAGTTGAGGAAACGTCGTTAGAATTATAGCAAAAATGATAATTGTTGTCAATAAACCGGGGATGCATGAAAAAGCCGTTTCCCTTGATTTTTGAATTTCGAGGTGATATACTCATACCCGTTAGGAATAACATAAAATAGCTTTTTCCGGCAGGTGAATTGGTCATGGAACCTGATAAGAAAGATATCCCGATTAACGGTAATCCGGCTGAAGACGATGAGGTCATTGAGTCTAACATCTCCAAAAGGCTGAGCGCGCTCGAGGGCGATGTTCCAGACGGTAGCGTCGTTATTGAGGATTCCCCGAAGACATTCAAAGAGAAGATCGCCAATTTCTTTTTTCATTACAAATGGCCTGTCATTGTAATCGGGGTTTTTGTTATTATTATGGCGGTGTGCATCGTCCAGCTCGCGACGAGGAAGAAGGCGGACATCCTTGTAATGTACGCCGGTCCCGCCGTACTCACTCCGGAACAGATAAACGCCGTCGAGGCATCGTTCGATACAATCGCAGCCGAACCGGGGAAATCACACAGCACTTCCCTCCTGGACCTGACTGTTTATACCGAGCAGCAGATCGAGGATCTGAAGAAAAAATCTGCGGAAGATGGGGAGCCGGTAGCGGTAAATTCGATCGCAATATACAATTCGAGGCAGAGATTCAGCGCTGAGATAACTGTAGGAGACACCTGTATAGTACTTGTCAGTCCGGAGATGTACAAATCAGTACACGATGCGGGAGGCTTCATGAAGCTTTCAGAAATAACGGACAGCCTTCCCGAGGGTGTTCAGGCTTATGATGACAGCGCCGTGATCCTGTCTTCGACGAATTTCGGAAAGAAGTTCGCAGGACTCAAGGATCTTCCTGAAGACACGCTTCTCTGTATGAGGAGGCTCAAGACTATGAGCGTCTTCACCGGGGTTCAGAAAGCTCAGGACAGCCACGCTTTTCATCTTGAGATATTTAAGAAGATACTGAACTACTGACTGCTTTTAAACGGATAAAAACAAGTAGACCGGCTTTGTCTGGAAATTTCCAGAAAGCCGGTCTTTTATCATTGTATCCGTTCAGGCAGTCGGTATATTCATGTGATCCTCAAGATGAAGAGTCACGGCTGCGTCCTGCCTGATCTTGTACTTGAGTATCTTGCCTGCCGCGTTCATCGGGAACGAGTCGGTGAAAATGATATATCTCGGGACCTTATGTTTGGCCATATTGGCCCTGACATAATCCTTGATCTCGTCTTCGGTGGCTGTGCAGCCCTCTCTGAGTACTATGCATGCGCAGACCTCCTCGCCGTATTCCCTGTCCGGAACTCCGACGACCTGGACATCCAGGATCTTCGGATTGGTATAGAGGAATTCCTCTATCTCCTTGGGATAGATGTTCTCTCCGCCGCGGATGATCATGTCCTTTATCCGTCCGGTGATCTTGTAGTAGCCGTTCTCGTCCCTGCGGGCAAGGTCTCCCGAATGGAGCCATCCGTCGCTGTCTATGACGGCGGCAGTGGCTTCAGGCATCTTGTAGTAGCCCTTCATAATGTTATACCCGCGAGCGCAGAATTCACCGTCGGTGTTGTCGGGTAGGTCTTCACCCGTCTGCGGGTCAACGATCTTGCATTCAACCGCGAAGATGGCAGCGCCGACTGTATTTACCCTGGTCTCTATGGAGTCCGTCGTCTTCGACATCGTTGTCGCGGGAGATGCCTCGGTCTGACCATATGTGATACAGATCTCGGTCATGTTCATTTTTTCTATGACATCGCGCATGTATTTTATCAGGCAGGGACTTCCGGCCATAATGCCGGTCCTCATGTGACTGAAGTCGGTATGCTCGAAATCTGGATGCTTCATCATGGCGATGAACATGGTAGGTACACCATGGAAACAGGTTATCTTTTCCAAATTAATGCATTTAAGTGCCTTGGACGGTGAGAACGCAGGGATCGGAGACATGGTGACCCCGTGCGTCATAGAAGCGGTCATGGCAAGCACCATGCCGAAACAGTGGAACATGGGCACCTGTATCATCATTCTGTCGGCGGTGGAAAGATCCATGCAGTCTCCGATGGATTTTCCGTTGTTGACAACACTGTAGTGCGTCAGCATTACGCCCTTCGGAAAACCAGTAGTGCCGGATGTGTACTGCATGTTGCAGACATCGTCCTTTGATATTGCCGCGGCCCTTCTGTAAACTTCCATTACCGGAATGCTGTTGCCGCGCGCAACAGCTTCCTCCCATGAATAGCATCCGGGCTGGACAGACTCGCAGGTAATTACGTTTCTGAGGAACGGAAGTCTTTTTGAGTACAGCGGTTTATATTTGTTATGGGTAGCCAGTTCCGGACAGAGTTCCTTGATTATCTCAACGTAGTCGGAGTCTTTGAACCTGTCTGTCATTACAAGAGTATGTGTATCAGACTGTCTGAGAAGGTACTCTATCTCGTGAATCTTGTAAGCAGTGTTGACAGTAACGAGAACGGCGCCGATCTTGACCGTGGCCCAGAAAGTGATGTACCACTGAGGGACATTCGTGGCCCATATCGCTACGTGGTCTCCCTGCTTGACTCCAAGCGCTATCAGGGAGCGGGCGAATGCGTCAACATCGTCCCTGAATTCCGAATACGTTCTTGTATAGTCCAGTTCAGTATACCTGAAGGCGTACTGATCCGGAAACTCCTCCACCATCTTGTCAAGCACCTGCGGGAAAGTCAGGTCGATGAGATGCTCTTTCGGCCATACGTATTTACCGGTCTTCCGGTTGTTGTCGATGAGTTTTCCGCTTCCCCTGTCTGTGTCCACGTATCTTGACATGAAATTGGAGAAATGCGGGAATACAATTCCGGCCGCCTCTATCTCTGGAGCGTAGTTTTTGACCCACTCGAGCGATACATATCCGTCATAGTTGATGGATCTCAGTGCCTGCATGGCATCGTCTATCGGGAGATCGCCCTCGCCCATCAGCTTGTATTTGACTTTTCCGTCGATCATCAGAGAGTCTTTTATATGAGTGTATTTAATGAACATCCCTAGGTTCGTGATCGTCTGTTCTGGACTCTCGCCTTTGAATCTGTACGGATGGTGAATATCCCAAAGAGCGCCGACGTTTTCGCTCTTGAGTTCAAACAGAAGGCCTGACAGGCGGGCTGTGTCGGCATAGACACCGTTAGTCTCGATAAGAAGGGTCACGTTCTTTTCCTCGGCATATGGAATAAGATCCTTCATTACTGAGAGAATGAGAGAATCATCCACTTCTCCGTCTTCGTCCGCATGTTCATCCGCGAGGATACGGATGAAATTCGAACCCAGATTATGTGCAAGATCTATGTACTCTTTGATCTCGGCAATGTTCTTTTCCCTGCGGTCGGCGAACTTGAGGCAGCATCCGGATGAAAGACATGGGATCTCCAGATGTCGCTTGTCAAGTTCGGCTTTGGTATTCTGTACGTTCTCCGCCTTAAACGGTTTTGCTCTGACGGAGAAAATGTCTCCGCCCAGACCTCTCATCTCGATCCCGGAAAAACCGAAATCCTTGGCCATCGAATAAATGTCCGACCAGTCAAAATCCGGGCAGCCAAGTGTGGAAAAAGCAAGTTTCATGGTATCTCCTTTTCGTAACGCGGAGACAAAACAAAAAGCTTTCGTCTCCTGAATATGACAAGAGACGAAAGCATTAATCTTCCGCGGTACCACTCTTATTGATGCCGTAAGGCACCCGCTCGTCGACACTAACATGTCTATCTCTGTAACGGGAGAAACCGTCAGCACCTATTTTTAATTCAGCACTGCCGCTCCGCGGGGAGTAGGACAGATGACAATGCCGCCGTATCGCACCGAACTACGGCTCTCTGAAGACATTCTGTCATGTCCGCTCCGCATCACTGCGTTTAAAACATCGTAATTTTAGCATACGTATATGGTTTTGTCAATAATAATGTTTCGCGATTTATTATATTAATATTTCACTCTTCAAATAATTAAACCAGACATATGTGCACAATCAGTTTCCAAGAATGGACAGGAGCGGTTTTACCAAGGAGTATTTAGTCTTTGAAAGATAATCGACATCGTCAATACTTCCGTTAGATTCGCATTCTTGAATATAACTGCTAATTATTGAATATGCATCTTTTCTTTCCAACAGTTCTGCCAGCGGGGGAAACCTGTCCTCTACGGTTTCCAGTCCTAGACTTAAACTATCGAAAGCATATAAGTCAGCTAAATACGGATAATTCAAGACCGTAATAAACAATGCGTTTGTAGTCATCTTTTTTGCTGTATCAAGGCTGACATAACACATTTCTCTTTTTGCGGAAGTATCTAACTCTGCCCATCCTTTTGAATCTGGAGTAACAGGATACTCATAAGGTGTATCAATAGTGTATGAATTATCAATTATAGTTTCATTGCCGAAGCTGCACCCAAAACTTCCCCCGATGAGAATACATAAAAGAATTATTAAAGGAATCAAGACTTTACCTGCTTTTTCTTTTTGCGGTCAAATATATTGATAACTCTGTTTTGTACCGAACTGTATTTCTGACAAAACTGTGCAGCAAGTCTGTCGCTCTGGCATTTACAGTGTTTCATAATATACAGCAAGGATTTTCCGTATAAGATACGCTCATTATCTTTCGCACAGTACAATGCAGCTTCATCGCAGGAAAGTTCCATTTCCGAATTACATCTCTCCGCTGCTAAATATACAAGCGGATTGAACCAGTGCAATGCGCGCGCAAATACACATATCATCTTTAACCAGACATCTTTTCGTTTATAATGAATTATCTCATGAGTTAAAACGCATTCCAATACATCAGTTGATAGATCCATCTGCGGTAAAACAATACTGGGATGGAGAAAGCCGTACATCACAGGAACCGGAATACCGCTGCTGATCTGAAAAAGCGGAGCACGGGTTACAGATTGTTTTTCGCAGATCAGTTTATAGTGATTAGAATACTCTTTCTGAGGGGATAACAGTGTATTCTTAATCTTCCTGACATAATAACCATAGCGAATGAGAAAAAACGATATGTATATTATCATCCCTGCAAACCAGATATATGAAAGGACAGCAATAAATGCCGCAGGTGAAAATACAGCTCCGGTTCGGTTGCTTTCTGTTTTCGGTATGATCCTGTCTGATTCAATTACATTATTCTGTTCGGAATATGGCATATCATTAACAAGCCCCGTTTCGAAACTTCCGGGTACTGAAAGCTCCGCTGTCCGGACAATGCTTTCAGAGGTCATTCTAACTGTAAATAACGGACGGATGATCATTGTTCCTAGCGGAAGACAGAGGCAAATAATTATCACAGTCCATACTTTAAAACGACAATTCGCAGTAAATCTGGTACCGAACAGTCTAGAAAGCAGAAAGGTCAAGATAATCACAGACGATATCGTCAGTGAGGTCACTGCAAAAGTCAAAAACAATCCAGTCATGTTAAAAGCTCCTGTTAATCCTTTTTTAATTCGATACGCTTTTTTTCCAGGAGTTCAGCTATTTCACTGATCTCGTTTTCACCGATGTCATTGTTATCAAGAAGTGACGCCACCATGCTTTTTACAGACCCGCCCAGAATACTTCTGAGCATAATGGACTGATACTCATTTTTACTAATTGATGCTGCATAGAGATACGTGGAACTGCTGCGATTGATTGAAATATACCCTTTTGTGCTGAGCCGTTTGAGCAGAACTGTTGCAGTCGGATTTTTCCATAAATGTTTATTTGAAAGCGCAGAAACGATCTCTGAAACTGACATCTCTTTTCCGCTTTCCCATAACACACGCATAATGTCCAGTTCTGCTTCTGGAATCTGCCCTTGTTTTTGTAAATACATTTTAATCACTCTCTTATATTGAATCATCGTAAAGACAAAATGTCTTTACATCATAATAACACCTCGAAGACAATTTGTCAACACGTATCCAAAAATATTTATTCCCCTTTCCTACATCCGCGCAAAACTCCGGTGAACCATAATTATTTGAAAAAAAACGACGCCCCCGAATCAACGGGGACGTCGACAAATATTATTATTTGTATTTGCGCTTTCTAGCAGCTTCAGATTTCTTTTTGCGCTTTACGCTGGGTTTCTCATAATGCTCTCTCTTGCGAAGCTCGGTAAGGACGCCGGATCTTGCACATTGACGTTTGAAACGTCTCAGAGCACTGTCAAGAGTTTCATTCTCTTTGACCTTGACTTCTGCCAATTTATATCCCTCCCTCCGAATGTGCAACAGAGACACGAATTTCTGCGGTTATTATACATGAACGGATAACAGATGTCAAGCAAAATTTATAAATGCATCATTCGTTTTTCGCTCGTCAATCGCTGCACCTACAACACTTGTCACGAAAAAGACCTGAAAGTGTCCGGTCATGTGCAGAAACTGTTTTATAACAGATGTACTGATTTTACCTGACCACAAAATTAATAATCTTACCGGGAACGAAGATCTTTTTGACTATCTGTTTGCCTTCCGTGAAATCGGCGATCTTTTCATCCTTCAATGCAGCTTCGATGGCTGATGCTTCGTCAGTTCCGGCAGGCAGCTTGATCTTTGATTTCAGTTTTCCGTTGATCTGAAGGACATATTCAACGGTTTCGGAGATCGTAAGGCTGTCGTCATAAGACGGCCAGGCGGAAAGCGAAAGCAGATTGCTGTGCCCCAGCTGTTCCCACATCTCTTCACAGATATGAGGAGCAAACGGACAAAGCAGAGAGATATATGTCTCGAGCTCGTTTTTGGTAAGTCTTCCTACCTCAAATATCTTATTGAGCAGCGTCATCAGCTGGGCAATGGCTGTATTGAATTTCATGCCGTCAATGTCGGAAGTGACTTTCTTGACGGTTCTGTGGAAATCCTGTTCAAGTTCTGGTGTAATGCCCTCCCCGCTGACTATGTCGGTCAGAGAGAAGACCCTCTCAACGAATCTTCTGCATCCGCGGATACTCTGGGGAGACCAAGGCGCCGATTTCTCGAAATCACCGACGAACATTTCATACAGCCTGAGCGTATCCGCTCCGAACTCGGCTACTATATCGTCAGGGTTGATAACATTACCCTTCGATTTGGACATTTTCTCACCGTTTTCACCGAGGATCATGCCATGGGCGGTTCGTTTCAGATAAGGTTCGGGACAGGAGAGCACGCCGATGTCGTAAAGGAATTTAGCCCAGAATCTTGAGTACAGCAGATGGAGAGTCACATGCTCCATGCCTCCGTTGTACCAGTCGACAGGCATCCAGTAGTCCAGCGCTTCTTTGGAAGCAAGCGCATCGGCATTGTGAGGGTCACAGTAACTAAGGAAATACCAGGATGAACCGGCCCAGTTAGGCATGGTGTCGGTCTCTCTTTTTGCGGGGCCTCCGCATTTCGGACAGACGGTATTGACCCAGTCCTCGCATTTTGAAAGCGGGGATTCGCCGTTGTCTGTAGGCTCGTAAGCTTCAATGTTGGGAAGCTCGAGCGGAAGCTCTTCCTCGGGGATCGGTACCCAGCCGCACTTCTCGCAGTATACCATCGGAACGGGTTCGCCCCAGTAGCGCTGTCTGGAAAAGATCCAGTCCCTGAGCTTGTAGTTTATCTTTCTGTTGCCGAGACCGTTCTCTTCAAGCCAGTCTATCATAGCTTTCTTGGCTTCTTCTACGCTTTTGCCGTTAAGGAATCCGGAGTTTATGAGAGTCCCGGTAGCTACATCGGTGAAAGCTTCTTCGGAGATATCGCCTCCGGCGACGACCTCTATGATAGGAAGGCCGAATTTTTTGGCAAACTCGTAGTCCCTCGTGTCATGAGCGGGAACTGCCATTATCGCGCCGGTTCCGTAAGTCGAAAGGACATAATCGGAAATGTATATCGGTATGGTCTTTCCGTTCGCTGGATTGATCGCCGAAACACCCTCAAGCTTTACTCCGGTCTTGTCCTTGGCCAGTTCGGTCCTCTCAAAATCGGACTTTTTGGCTGCATTCTTCTGGTATTCGCGTACTTCGTCGATATTGGAAATGCAGTCGGCCCATTTTTCGATAAGTTTGTGCTCAGGCGACATTACAAGATATGTGGCTCCGAAAAGCGTGTCAGCCCTGGTCGTGAAAACCTGGATACCGTCACCGGCGGTGGAACTGAATACGATCTCAGCACCTTCGGATCTGCCGATCCAGTTGATCTCCTGCGTCTTGACTCTTTCAATAAAATCAAGATCCGCCAGATCGTCAATGAGCCTCTGAGCGTAATCGGTTATCTTGAGCATCCACTGGCTCTTTACTTTTCTAACGACTTCGCTTCCGCATCTTTCGCAGACGCCGTTGACGACTTCCTCGTTAGCGAGAACTACCTTGCACGATGTGCAGAAGTTGACGGTCATTTCCTTTTTGTATGCCAGACCGTGCTTGTACAGCTGGAGGAATATCCACTGCGTCCATTTGTAATACGAGGGGTCTGTCGTGTTGATCTCCCTGGACCAGTCAAAAGAAAAACCGATGGATTTCAGCTGTTCCTTGAACCTTTTGACATTGTTCTTAGTGACTGTCGCCGGGTGGATCTTATGCTTGATCGCATAGTTCTCCGTGGGGAGTCCGAAAGCGTCCCAACCCATAGGGAAAAGGACATTGTATCCCTGCATTCTTTTCTTTCTGGAGACTATGTCAAGAGCTGTATAGGGTCTTGGGTGACCTATATGCAGTCCCTGTCCCGAAGGATAGGGGAATTCTACCAGAGTATAGTATTTCGGCTTTGTGTAGTCGTTTTTTGCTTCAAAAGCGTGTTCCGCGTCCCAGCGGTCCTGCCACTTTTTTTCGAGTTGTCTGTGATCGTACTTCATCTTGAGTAAACCATCCAATTCAATTATTGTCGTTTCCGCTTTCCTCTTCGGATACTTCGGACAGTGGTTCGCTTGATTTGGTCTTGAAAATCTCCGTTCCCTGGTTCCAGAGCTTTTCAAGATTGTAGAAGCTCCTTAAGTCATGGTTGAAAATGTGAACTATAACTGATCCGAAGTCAACGACGATCCAGGTACCTTCGTTGTAGCCCTCTATGCGAAGAGGCGGCTTGCCTTCCTCGCCGAGCTTGAACTCGAGTTCGCTGGCAAGAGCCTTGATCTGCGTGTTGGACGTGCCTTCGCACACGACGAAATAGTCTGCGAGGATAGTC
The DNA here is from genome assembly GCA_017959065.1 of Clostridia bacterium. GTDB lineage: Bacteria > Bacillota > Clostridia > Oscillospirales > CAG-272 > RGIG2161. The sequence goes on from JAGDBK010000003.1 coordinate 26,195, forward strand.
TGTTCCTCAACATGGAGTAGACTGATGCTGCGAGCCTTTTTCTCATCAAGGACAGCTATTATCCTGTCCGCAAGCTCAGCCGCCTGTCTTCTTTCCTCTTCGTCTGCCTGATTTTCTTTTTTCATATATAATCCTTTCATTACCGTTCCCGAACGCCGACCGTAAAAAGGGCTTAACGTCAGAGAACACAATTGCACAGATAGTTTCTTGCACGGAATGTATCGGGAGCTATTATCTTCTTTTCACGTATAAGATCCTCTATCGTTAGGTCGAAAGAATAAAGAAGAGTCTCGTCAAGGACCTTGACTTTATCTTCCGGAGGAGACTTTTCAAGGGATCCGTAAAAATGCTCTCTGAGGATCACGCAGTCCCTGAACTTTCTTTTAGGCTCTATGTAATCGGCAAGATACAGGACCTTTTCTGAGAGAGTCATATTCTCTCTTCCTGTTGTGTGGTACCCGATGGCGGAGAGATATTCTTCTCCGATGCGGTCTCCGAACACTTCCCTTGCCAGCGCCTCACCGGTTTTTGCATGAAAGCATTTTGGGGATTTTTTCAGTTCTTCAGCGCAAAGTATACCATATTTGATGCACAGTTTCAACTGTTCGTCTTCCCCGAGCTCCTTGGTCACATCATGAAGTATCGCTGCGGCTCTGAGCGGAATTTCCTTGTCAGGACAGTATATTCCGCATAGCCTGGCGGTCTCTTTCTCAACAGATAGAGTATGTGTGATCCTTTTGCCGCTCAGTCTCGGCGTCACAAAATCCCTTATTTCATTCAGAAACCCGTTTTCTGTCTTGTTATCCATACCAGCGGCCGTACCTCATGAACGATCTAGTTCGATGGTCTTGTTCTCTTTGGATTCCCGGTAAAGGATGAAGATGGAACCAATAACCAGGACGGTTTCCGCTCCCAGTGCCTCGGAGATCCTTCCGGAGGACTCTCTGGCGTCCGTCGGAGAGGTTTCAAGGACCCTTATCTTTACCAGCTCGTTAGCTTCAAGCGCATCGGAGATCTGTTGGACCATATTCTCATTTATACCTGATTTTCCGATCTGAAACGACGGCCTGAGCTTAGCCCCCAGCTTTTTCAGGAATGATCTGTTTCTGCTTGATAACATAGTTACCTCTTAATTCAATTATCTGATTTGAGCATCAGGCTCAGTCTTTCGGCGAAAAGCCTCATCGCTTTTCCTCTGTGGCTTATCCCATTCTTTTCCTCCATTGTCATTTCGGCCATGGTCTTGCCGTAAGGAGGATAGAAAAAGAACGGGTCGTATCCGAAACCTCCGTGTCCTTTCGGAGAACGGAGTATCAGGCCTTCGCATGTGGCTGTCACAGTGAAGCCTTCTCTTCCGTCAGGAAAGCGGCAAGAGAGCGCGCAGACATATCTTGCCGTTCTTTCGGGATCAGGTGTGCCGGAAAGCTCTTCTATCAGTTTTTCGTTGTTTTTCTGATCGTTCGCGTCAGGTCCGCTGTATCTTGCGGAAAAGATGCCCGGCCTGCCACCGAGAGCATCGACTGACAGCCCGCTGTCATCCGCAACTCCGATGAATCCAAGTTCAGCGGGAACCGAGGCCTTGATAACAGAATTTTCTTCGAATGAGTTTCCGTTTTCCTCGATCTCGCCCGTGAATCCGATGTCGTCCAGAGATAATACTTTAAGCGGGGTGGAGATCAGCTCGTCGAGCAGAACCTGCATTTCTCTGATCTTGTTTTTATTTCTTGATGCCAGAACAATTCTATTCATACTATCGTCTTTCTCATTCGAACAGCGCGGTGGTAAACTCGTCCACGTCGAACGGCTGCATATCGTCTATCCCTTCTCCCACGCCTATGAACTTAACCGGGATCTTCAGCTCGGATATGATCGGAATGACTATTCCGCCCTTGGCCGTACCGTCGAGTTTTGTAAGAATTATGCCGGTGATGTTTGCTGAGTTGATGAATTCCTTTGCCTGAACAAGTCCGTTCTGGCCGGTAGTGGCGTCGATGACGAGCAGAGTCTCTCTGCTGGCATCCGGGATCTCTCTCTCGATCACGCGGCTTATCTTGGACAGTTCGTCCATCAGATTCTTCTTGTTATGGAGACGGCCCGCGGTATCAACGATCAGCACGTCGGATTTTCTGCTTTTCATTGAAGCTATCGCGTCATATACGACAGCTGCGGGATCCGATCCTTCCGACTGGGCTATTATGTCCACTCCAGCTCTTTCGGTCCAGACAGTGAGCTGTTCGATCGCTGCGGCCCGGAACGTGTCCGCTGCTGCGACCAGGACCTTTTTTCCGGAGTCCTTCAGGTATTTTGCGATCTTGCCTATGGAAGTCGTCTTGCCGACTCCGTTGACGCCTATTATAAGGATGACTGAAGGTGTTGAAGAAATATTCAGATTCCTGTTCTCTCCGATGATGCCTTTCAGAATGTTGATGAACTCTTCCCTTACGAGCGCCGGATCAGAAATGTGCTCGTCTTTGACTTTTTCCCTGAGCTGCTCTATGATCTCCTCGGAAGCCTGAACACCTACGTCCGAAGTAATCAGTATCTCCTCAAGCTCGTCCAGAACATCTTCGTCTACTTTGGAAAAGCTTTTGAAGAAACTGTCTATCTTCCCGAAAACGGAATCTCTGGTCTTGGTGAGTCCCGATCTTAGTTTTTCAAAAAATCCCATGTCAAACGTTGTTCTCCTCTTTCTGAAGTTCTTTTTTGTATTCCTCTATCTCGCTCACGTCGACAGAAAGGATCTTCGACACGCCTTTCTGCGGCATTGTGATGCCGTACAGTCTGTCCGCGGCATCCATCGTGCCTCTTCTGTGCGTGATTATTACGAACTGAGTGTTGTCGGAATATTTCTTGACATATTCTGCGAACCTGTCGACGTTGACCTCATCAAGTGCGGCTTCGATCTCATCAAGAATGGAGAAAGGTGTAGGACAGTGCTTGAGAATCGCGAAAAACAGCGCTATCGCCACAAATGCCTGTTCGCCGCCAGAGAGGAGTGACAGGCTCTTTATTATTTTGCCGGGAGGGGCTGCTTTAATCTCTATTCCGCTGTTGAGCACGTCCTCTGGATCGGACAGATAGATCTCAGCCGTCCCGCCGCCGAACAGTTCTTTGAAGACAACGCTGAAATTGCTGTTGATCGCGTTGAAGGTCTCGGTAAACTTTGCGCGCATCTCGTTTTCCAGCTCGCTTATGATCCCCCTGAGTTCCTTCTCTGTCTTTTCTATGTCCTGCATCTGAATGCTGAGCTTGTCGTGCCTTGCCTTGACTTCGGCGTACTCTTCGATCGCGCCGACATTAACGTTGCCGAGAGATTTGAGCTTGTTCTTGAGTTCGTTCTGACGTGAGACGGCAGCCGCTCTGTCCTGAGCGTTTACAGGCTGGTAGCCCGACTCAATTGCGGATGAGTGTGTGAGCTCGTAATCATCCCACATCTTTTCGATGATCTTGTCGTTGTCGTTCTTCAACTGGAACAGTTTGTTCTCCGCCTTGGAAAAAGATCTGTAACAGATCTCCTTCTGCCCGGATGTATCCTTGATCTCGTTTTTGAGATCGGAAAGCTTCTTTTCGAGTTTGAGGATATCGCTGTCTGTACTCTCTCTCATCGTGTTCAGAGAGTCCAGGCCCGATTCAGCCTCCGCAAGCTTTTTCCGGTTCTCCTCCATCCCGGATCTGAGATTTTCTATCTCCGATGAATAACCGACGATCTGATCTTCGCAGTCACGGATATCGGAGCGAACCGATTCCATTCTGGCTTCAAGTCCGGTCACAGAGCCTTCCACCATCTCAAGTTCCTTTAAGAGCCTGGCGAGTTCAACGGCGGAATCGGAAATCAGACTGATGAGGGACGAGACGCGATCACCGGCTTCGGACATCTTTACGGATGTTTCTTCACGTTTCGAATTAATCTCCTCCATCAAAGAACCGAGTTCCTCTGATCTCCCGCGGAGATTATCAATTTCCTGCTCATTGGTCTCGGTCCTGCCGGAAAACTTTGTGTAATCATCCTCGAAATTATTTCTGGACTCCTTGTCCTGGGAGAGCCTTGCTTCCGAGAGCCTGAGTTCAGACTCCTCGTTGACGATCATCATTTTAATGATCATGGAGTCTTCTTCGGCTTTCTTGAGGCTTTCGTCCTTTTCGGAGACGATTGCAGATTCTTCGCCGATCTTCTTTTCTTTGGAATCCAGCGCCTTGTCCAGAGCATTCAGTTCATTTTTGAGCTTTTCGATTTCCCTTGAACGAGTCAGCATTCCGCTGTCCCGTTTTACTGAACCGCCGGTATAGCTTCCGCCTACATTGATCTGCTGGCCGTCAAGTGTGACTATCTTGACCGAATATCCGAGTTTTCTGGCGGCGTCGGAAGCGTTTTCCATGTCGTCAAAAACTGCCGTTCTGCCCAGGAGATATGAAATAATGTCATTGAAAAGCGGGTCGGTTTTGACGAGTCCGTCTGCAAAACCGACAAAACCCCTCTGGCTTTTCGCTTCGTCAAGACCTTTGGCGCGCTGCGGTCTGACTGAGGAGATCGGATAGAATGTTGCTCGTCCCGCGGATGCTCTCTTTAATGCATAGATCGCTTCCTTGGCCGTAGATTCGTTGTCGACGACGATATTCTGTATATTAGCGCCCAACGCTGTCTCAACAGCGATCAGATACTCGTCATCAACTTTTATGAGCCTCGATACGGGACCGTGAACGACTCCTTTGATCTTCCCTTCGCCATACTCTTTCATCACGTATCTCACTCCGGCGGAGAAACCTTCGAGCTGTTCTTCCATCTTTGTGAGAGTGTCGATCTTCTGGGTGACAGTGAGTTTCTTTACGACTATTTCGCTCTTTTCCTTCTCCAGTGCGGCAAGCGATTCCTCGCGGGCATACTTCTCCTTTTTCAGGTCTTCGATCAGGGCGGAGGTGCTGCCGAGCTTTTCATTGTAATCGCTTATGCTGTCCCTGTGATTCTTTATGGATGATTCATGTTCTAGTATCTTTTTGTCCAGTTCTTCGATCTCGGTCCTTATGGAGCCGTAGTTCTCGGCGTCGTTTTTTATTGCGTTCTCGACGACGGATATCCGGACGTTGAGTTCGTTCCTTTCAGATTCAAGGCTGCGGTATTCTTCAAGGCTCTTTTCAAGGAAGTCAGAAAGTTCGGCTGCTTTAAGTCCTTCGTCCTCCTTTTCCTTCTCAAGGCCTGCCTTCTTATCCTCTTCTTCACGGATTAGTTGTTTCAGTTCATCGGTCCTTGATATATAACCTGTTTTTTCATCCTGAAGCGAGGCAAGGTTTGAATTGTGCTTCTCTATCGATGCTTTGAGTTCGGTCTGCTTTTCCTCGAAGTGGGCAATATCGTTGGCCGCAACTTTGTATTCGCTCTCAAGAGAGTTGATCGAGTCGTTGGATTTTTTGATCTCGTTCCAAATGTGCTCGGAACGCTGTCTGGAGTCCTGGGCGTTTCTGAATACCCGGTCGTTTTCTTCCTCCAGTCGGTCGTATTTGTCGCTGATGGCGGTCAGATCGGTTTTAGCGATTCCGAAATCGTTTTCCGCCTTTGCGATCGACTCTCCCATGGTCTTGATATCATACAGCCAAAGTGATACGTCGGTATTCTTTTTCTGCTCGTAGTAGTCAAGGTAACGGCGGGCTTTTTCGGATTCCTTCTCAAGCGGGCCTATTCTTGCAGAGAGTTCGGAAAAAATATCGTTTATGCGAACATAGTTCTCGTCAGCCGCTTCGAGTTTTCTCTCTGTCTCCTGCTTCCTGTGCCTGAATTTGGAGATCCCTGCAGCTTCCTCGAATATGTTTCTGCGGTCTTCACTCTTTTTTGACAGTATCTCGGCTATCCTTCCCTGTCCGATTATTGAGTATCCTTCGCGTCCTATACCCGTGCTCATGAACAGCTCGGTGATATCCTTGAGTCTCACAGGCTTGCGGTTGATGAGGTATTCGCTCTCGCCTGCTCTGTATAATCTTCTGGTGACGGTAATCTCGTCGTCGGGATAGTCTATGCGTCCGGTTTCAGGAGAGTTGTCGAATGTGACGGACACTTCGGCGAAACCCATCGGGGGACGGGAATTCGTCCCAGAAAAGATCACGTCTTCCATTCGGGTTCCTCTGATATTTTTAGAGGATATCTCGCCCAGGACCCATCTCATAGCATCCGAGATGTTTGATTTTCCGCTTCCGTTGGGACCGACAACGACGGTCACACCGTTTTTGAAATCGAGTTCTGTCTTGTCCGGAAATGATTTGAACCCGTGAAGCACAATTTTCTTTAAATACATCTGAAACCTTCCTTGGAAAGAAAATTCAGTGATGATATCGATGATCTTTATAAATCTTCGGAACAGATCTCTGCTCTGACATCATATCCGCTCAGAGACGGGCTTTCTAAGAACCTGACTTTTCCGAAACCGAATTCCGACCTGAGCCTGCCGGCGTTCTCTCTTTTATGTCCGACTGCTTTTGACATGCATTTCTCCGGAACCGTGACTGTAAGTTCCTTTCCTGTGAACGGCCCCAGACCGTATTTATCTGTAAGAGATTTTGAGACGGAATCGAAAAACATGGAGCTTTCGACCATCTCTCTTATGGCGGGATGGTTGGGGCCGGCAAAATACTTCTCTTCCGAAGATACACCGTCAGAGGAACAGAGGCCGATCCTTATACAGGGAACGCCTTTTTTGCAGAATACTCCGTATACGTTTCTGGTGCGTTCGACAGCCTGATCCAGAGTGAGAGGCTCGTATTCGCCCCTTATCGTCATGTCGCAGAGCTCGCTGTCCCTGAAGACCACCGTGGGATAGATCCTCGCGGCGTCCGCACCCATTTCGCAGCACTTTTCCGCAGACATGATCTCGTCTTCGGGACCGGATGAAGGCAGACCTATCATAAGCTGGGAGACGAACTCGAATCCGAAGTTTTTTATCAGGGCGGCTGCTCTTTCGGAATCCTCGGCTGTGTGTCCTCTTTTAGAGCAACGGAGTACGCGGTCGCTCATGCTCTGTATGCCGAGTTCAATAGTCTTTACGCTGTAGTGCGAAAGGACTGTCAGTATCTCCTCGCTAATATAATCTGGACGCGTCGATAATCTTATGCTATCAGCGCGCCCTTCTGAAACGAACGATTGCGCGGTATCCAAAAGAGAGGTCATCAGTTCTCTGTCTATACCGGTGAAGCTTCCGCCGAAAAATGCGATCTGGGCGCTCTGTCCTTTTCGCACAGTCGAAAGGGCCGTGTCGATGAGGTTCCGGACTCCGGACGGATCGAATCCTTCGCAGCCGGAAATATAGCGCTGGTTGCAGAAAACGCACAGATTAGGGCAGCCGAGGTGAGGGATGAAAACTGGAATATTTACGTGATCCTTCATTTTTCTCCGAAATAAACGAGCGCTTCTTTAGCGGCGGCCTGTTCGGCCTCCCTTTTGCTGCTCCCCGTTCCTCTGCCTATAACGTTGCTGTTCAGGTGCGCTTCGACCGTGAAGACTTTTCGGTGGGCGGGCCCGCTCTCTTCTGTCAGCACGTATTCAAGCAGTTCGCTGTCCGCCTGCTGGACGATCTGCTGGAGCAGTGTCTTGTAATCCTTCATGGCGCCTTCGTTTTTTACTTTATCGAGTTCCTTGAGTATGTGGGGCATGAGAAACTCTCCGGCCTTATCCTCGCCGTATTCTCCTGCGTCCAAGAATATAGCCCCGAGCAGAGCCTCGAAAGCGTCTGCAAGGATAGAAATCCGCTGTCTCCCGCCGTTTGCTTCCTCTCCCCTTCCGAGATACAGAAAGTCACCGAGCCTGATCTCAGACGCGATATCGCCGAGAGATTTCTCGCATACCACACCTGCACGGAGTTTAGTCAGTTCACCTTCCGGATAGTTTTTAAAATTAACAAACAGATATTTGCTCACGATAATCGAAAGCACGGAATCTCCGAGAAACTCTAGTCTCTCATTGTATTCAACATCTTTATGTAGCCTGGACTTTGCTTCATGAGCGTATGAAGAATGGGTGAGCGCGGTCTTGAGGAGCATCGGATCAGAAAACCTGTAGCCGATCAGTGATTCGAGTTCTTCCTTGTCCCGCGGGTATTCTGAAGCGCTGTTTATGCTTTCCATCTATTTTATCTTCCTGTAGACATTAATAATGTTTTCTATGTCGCTTACCACATCGTTCTCCGCAAAACTGACGGCCTGACGTATGGCGTTCTTGAAAGCCGTCGCGTCGGAGGAACCGTGGGCTTTGATGACCGGTTTCGAAATTCCGAGGAAAGGAGCGCCGCCGTGCTTGGCGAAATCGTACTTTTCTCTCATGTTTCGGAGATCTTCCCTGACAAGGACAGAGGAGAGTTCGGACAGTTTGCTCTTCTTGTACATATTCTTGATCTCCGAAAAGAAGAACAGACCGATGCCCTCGCAAAGTTTCAGGACTATATTGCCGGTAAAACCGTCGGTAACGATTATGTCGCATGGCGCCAGAGGAATATCCCTTGCCTCAATGTTCCCCTTGAAATTGATCCCGGCTTCCGAAAGAAGCACAAAAGCTTCCTTTTCAAGCTCTTTGCCCTTGGTCTTTTCCGAACCGTTGTTAAGCAGCCCGACAGACGGATCTGCTATTCCGTAGAAACGGTTCATATATACGATACCCATCAAAGCCCACTGCAGGAGGTATTCCGGAATGACATCGGTGTTTGCACCGGAATCAAGCAGAAGCACAGGCTTTGCGAGCGGAAGTACAGTGCCAATTCCGGATCTGAGAACGCCTTTTATCTTCCGGACTATTAGCGATGAACCGACATGCAGAGCACCGGTGTTGCCTGCGGAAACAAATGCATCGGCATCTCCGTCGCGTAGAAGGTTGAGTCCGAGGCTTATTGACGAGCGCTTTTTTGAACGTACGACACTGACAGGGTCGTCATCCATCATGATCCGTTCGTCCGTATGAACTATTTCGAATCTGTCCGGGTCAAGGCCGAGACTGACAGCGCTGTTCCATATTATTACAGAATCGCCCACAAGGACCGGTTCAATACCGAGTTCAGAGGCTGCTTCATATGTGCCGCGGAGTATCTCGTCAGGTGCTTTGTCGCCGCCCATGACATCGATGGCAATTCTCAATTCCTGTACTCCTTAAATCAAAAATCAGGCGCGTGGTTAAGCGCGCCGCAAATCATAGTGATCCCCTGAAAGAGTCGACTGCAGAAAGAGACCTTTCGGATATCATTTCATATTTGATCTTCTTGCTGATTTTTTTCTTTATTCCGGATATCGGATCGACTATACCGAAATTCGCGTTCATAGGCTGAAAGTCGCCCAGACCGCCTTCGGAAACATATCTGGCCATGGCTCCTATCACGGTCACAGGAGGAAAAATGAAGCTTTCAAGGCATTGATATCTTCTTGCAGCGTTAATGCCGGCAACGAAACCGGATGCCGCTGACTCTATGTAGCCTTCCACGCCAGTCATCTGCCCGGCGAAGAATACTCTTTCATTTTTTCTAAGGGAATAGTCCGCATCAAGAAGTCCGGGGGAATCAAGGAAAGTGTTCCTGTGCATGACTCCGTAGCGGAGGAATTCCGCGTTCTCAAGACCCGGAATCATGGAAAACACCCTTTTCTGTTCCGGGAACGCCAGATGAGTCTGGAACCCAACTATGTTGTAGCAGGTTCCCTCGTCGTTTTCTCTCCGGAGCTGGACAACAGCGTAATGCTCGCGGGGGTCGCGCGGATCGATGAGACCGACGGGCTTCATGGGACCGAATCTCAGTGTGTCCACTCCGCGCCTTGCCATGATCTCAACCGGCATGCATCCCTCAAAGACTTTAATGTCTTTTTCGAAATCGTGGACAGGAGCCTCTCTGGCGTTTATCAGTTCTTCATAAAAATTCAGATACTGCTCCCTGTCCATCGGGCAGTTAATGTAGTCGTCACCGCCTTTTCCGTATCTCGATGAAAAGAAAGCTTTGTTCATGTCAATGCTGTCAAATGAGACTATCGGAGCCACCGCGTCATAGAAATGGAGGCCTTCGCAGCCCAGCATATTCCTTATGAATTCCGACATAGGGTCGGATGTCAGAGGACCGGTCGCGATGACTGTGATCCTGTCCGGATCGACTGATGACCTCTCCTCACGGATCACTTCGATATTGGGATTTGAACAGATCCTGGACGTGACATAGTCTGAGAACCGGGTCCTGTCGACAGCAAGCGCCCCGCCGGCTGCGACTCTGGTCGCGTCCGCGGCCTCCATAATGAGAGAACCCAGGCGGCGCAGTTCCTCCTTCAGAAGACCGACCGCGTTCGTGAGCGAATCGGATCTCAGGGAATTTGAACATACGAGTTCCGCCATGCCGTCATAAATGTGGACCGGAGAGTGCTTCTGCGGCTTCATTTCAAACAGTCTGACGCTAATTCCGCGGCTGGCTGCCTGCCATGCGCATTCGCAGCCCGCCAGTCCGGCTCCTATGACATCTATGCCCTGGATCATTTCTCCTCCTGCTCCTGTGACCTGTATCCGCATTCCTTATCTGCGCAGTATAGGATATTCTTTGCTTTTTTAATAAACAGGGTCTTGCCGCATTTCGGACATTTTTGATCTGTAGGCATGTCCCATGACGAAAACTTGCAGTCCGGATATCTCTCGCAAACGTAATAGACCTTTTTGGTCTTTGTGAATCTTTGAACTATCTTTGCGCCGCAGTCGGGACAGGCAACTCCTATCTCGTTGTTGATCGGCTTTGTGTTTTTGCATTTAGGGTAGTTTTCGCAGGCATAGAAACTGCCGTATCGTCCTTCCCTTATCACCATGTCGGCACCGCAGACATCGCATTTGAATCCGGCTTTTTTGATTTCCTTCTCTTTCTTGGCAACGGGCTTCCCGTCCTTGCCGAGAGGCAGAGTGTTCTTGCAGGCGGGATAGTTGGGACATGCGGCGAATTTTCCGAATCTGCCTGATTTTACGACCATTCTGCTTCCGCATTTGTCGCAGATGATGTCGGTCTCTTCCGCGAACGAAGGCTGGGAAGAGTGGATTTCGCCCTTTCCGGACGACTCCGCGTCCGAAAGCTCGCTCTTGAGGATATCATAGAAATCCTCGAGAACGCTGTTCATCGAAACGGTCCCGTTCTCGATCTCGTCAAGCCTGGATTCCATTTTCGCCGTGAACGGGTAGTCGACTATCTCGGGAAAATACTCGGTCATTATCCGTGTGGTGACTTCACCGAGTTTGGTCGGGACAAGAGATTTGCCTTCTCTGGTGACGTATGACCTGGCGATGATAGTCGTTATAATCGGGGTATACGTGCTGGGACGGCCGATGCCCTTCTCCTCAAGGAACTTGATCAGGGATGCTTCGGTAAACCTTGCTGGAGGCTCTGTATATTTCTGCTGCGGTATGATCTCACCTGTCTTCATGACTTCTCCTTCTTTGACTGAAGGAAGTCTGATGTTGTCCTCGGGGACGTCGGAAGAGTCGTTGTCTTTTTCGTCCGCCGAATTCGAATAAACGGCAAGGTGACCGCGGAATGACACAACGTATCCGCTTGCCCTGAAAATGAATCCGCTGTTTTCGAAATCCATCGAGACCGTATCAAGTACGGCATTGGCCATCTGACTCGCGATGAATCTGTCCCAGATAAGTTTGTAGAGCCTGTACTGGTCGGAGGAAAGATGCTTTTTTATTGCCTGGGGCTCAAAGCTGAGATTGACGGGCCTGATGGCTTCATGCGCATCCTGCGCGTTTGCTTTCTGGGTGTAGATCCTGCGCTTTTCGGGGAGATAGTCTTCCCCGTACTTTTCCCTAATGTACTCTGAAGCTGCGGCTGCGGCCTCATCGGATATCCTGAGCGAGTCCGTTCTCATATAGGAGATAAGACCGTGTACTCCGCCGAATTCAGCTCCCAGATCTATACCTTCGTACAGTTCCTGGGCGACCCTCATGATGCGCTGAGACTGGAATCCGAGCTTCTTTGACGCTTCCTGCTGCATCGTCGAAGTCGTGAACGGAGGCAGAGGCGATTTCTGTTTTGCGGCTTTTTTGACGCTTTTCGCAACGAAAGAATTACTGCTGACGGCATCGATTATTCTGTTAGTCTGGTCTTCGTTCGAGAGAGTTATCTTTCCGCTGCCGTCTCCGACGAATCTCGCCCTGACGGTTTTGCCTTCGGAATTGATCAGAACTGCGTCGAGAGTCCAGTACTCTTCCGGAACGAAGGCGCGGATCTCATTTTCACGTTCGACGATTATCCTTGTGGCAACAGATTGAACACGTCCTGCAGAGAGACCGCTCTTGACTGTTTTCCAAAGGAACGGGCTCAGCTTGTATCCGACGAGTCTGTCCAGGATGCGTCTGGTCTGCTGAGCGTTTACGGTGTTCATGTTTATCTCGCGCGGAGACTTGACGGCTTCTCTTACCGCCTTTTTTGTAAGTTCGTTGAAAGTGATCCTTTTCGTCTTTTTGCTGTCGAGTTCAAGCGCGTTGAACAGATGCCATGATATGGCTTCGCCTTCGCGGTCAGGGTCCGTCGCAAGATAGATCACGTCTGCAGCGGCGGATTCCTTCTTTAATTCCTTGATGAGTTCTCCCTTTCCGCGGATGTTGATGTAATGGGGCTCAAATCCGTTGTCTATGTCCACTCCGAGAGAACTTTTGGGCAGATCTCTGACATGGCCTTTTGAAGCGACGATCTTGTAGCCTGAGCCGAGATATCCTTTTATGGTGTTGATCTTGAAAGGTGATTCCAGAATAATCAGGTGTGCCATCAGATAATACAGCGCGTTCTTTGCGCTTCCCTTCTTAAGAAAGTGGTAAAAATCCGTTTAGTGTTTTCTGTGCGTGATCAGACGCGGCCTTCGGAAACGTACTGCGTCCAGAGGCATACCGCTGCTGCTGCCGCGGCATTCAGAGATTCGATATCTTTTTCCATCGGAATGAATATCTTGCCGCAGCAGCTGGATGCAAGTTCAGGAGATATACCGTGCCCCTCGTTCCCGATAAGAAAGACATCGCTTTCACATATGTCCGCCGACGCCAGGTTTTTTGCTTCCTTGTCAAGTACGGCAGCATAGACTTTTCGGCCTGCCGAAACAAGTTGTGAAACGGCAAGGGCCGTATCCGGAACGTAGTCTATGGATATGGCAAACGCCGAGCCCATGGATGCCCTCAGAGCCTTCGGTGACGAGATGTCGGCGCAGTTTCCGCCTGCGATGACTCTGTCCGCTCCGAACGCAGCGGCCGTGCGGATGATCGTACCGAGATTTCCCGGATCCTGGATGCCGTCGAGAACAAGCAGTTTTTCACAGTTTATTGACCCAAACGGATATTTTTTATCTATTTTATTGAAAAGTCTCCATTTGTCAAGATGCTTTATTTCGGCCACTATCCCCTGTGGGGCGCTCTCCGGCGTTATTTTTTCAAAACACTCGTCGGAAAGAAGAGTGACTTTTTCATCCAGCGTCATCAGTTCCGGAAGCTGTTCGGAAATCCGGACCAGAGAACTCTGCCGAACATATATTCTGCATATGTCCGCACCGAATTTTAAGGCTTCACGGATCAGTTTCACACCGTCGGCGAGGAAGCATCCTTCCGAACGCCGGAATGATGTGTCTCTGAGTTTATAGGCCCGTATCACCGCGGGATTCTTCCGGCTCGTTATGACCGGTCTTTCTTCGTCCATTCAATCATTCCTCCGATCGGGGGTCAGTTATATGTTCTGTAGAAATCGCTGAGGAAATCCTGATCTATCGTGTCCGTCACATATTTTACCGCCCTTGAAAACGAGAAAGTGCTGTCATCCTTGTGGCAGCCGTGCTGCTTCGCAAGTTCTTCTGAATAGTTCTCGAGCAGATAGACCTGAAGCCCGTCCCGGTTCATGCTGTAATGTGTCACCGTGGGTATTATCTGCGGGGACTCTATGTATGGTGCCATGCCCTCTTCCTTAACAATAGTGAATGTGGCAATCGCGCCGACCATGTTCCACCCGTTGAGCATCGTGGAAAGAAGGTTGCCGAGCGAATAAATGAGCAGCATTTTTCCGCCGTCCTGTCTCGGTACCCATTTTATCTGCTGGAGAACATGAGGATGATGGCCAATGACTACGTCTACCCCGTTGTCGGCCATAAGCTGCGCCGTACGTCTCTGAAGCGATGAAGGGCTGAAATTGTCCTCGTCCCCCCAGTGCATTGAAACGAATACAAGATCGGCCATTCCTTTTGCCTTCTTAATAAGGTCAACGAGATCTTTATCATTGATATAAGGAATAAACAGGCTGCTGCCCGAATCCAGAGATATGAAGTTGGTATGTTCGGTAAATGACAGAAAGGCTATCCGGACGCCCTGCTCCTCATAGATCCTGATGTTCTCGAAATCCGCTCTGTTCCGGTAGCCGCCTAAAAGCATCACAGGCTGCGTATCCCAGAAATCAAGAGTATTTTCAAGTCCCTTGGCTTTCCAGTCCAGCATATGGTTGTTTGCTATGTTGACAATGTCGAATCCGAGTTCGACAAGAGTCCGTCCCATATCCTGGGGAGAGTTGAAATACGGGTATCCGTAATACTTCCCTCCGGAGAGTTCGATCCCCCCCATGATTGTCTCCTGATTGATGAATGCTATATCCGCGTTGCCGATAAGCGGAGCGATATCGTTGTACATGGGAAGGAAATTATATTCCATCGAACTCTCATTTGCCCGTTTCTTGGCATCGGTGAATATCGCCTCATGTCCGATGTTGTCTCCGGCTGCGAGAAAGGATATCCTTACAGCCTCCTGGACCGGCGGATCCGTTACCGGTTCTGTATCCGTCACGCTGATGCCTGAGGTGTCATTCCGCGTACCGGTACTGTCAAAGTGAGAAGTCGTATCGTTATCGTTTCCGGAATGATCGGCGCAGGAACAGAACAGCGCTGTCACGACGGAAAGAACCAGTACGGCGGCGATCCCGCATCTGATCTTATGCATCATATATAAACCACCTGTGTGAGTATCGTTGTATTGCCTGTTATCATTATGGATGACATCGGGCGTCAGCTGAGTTTTGTCTTAGACAGCACGAGGAATCTGCCATAGGCATCATCCCACTGTGCTCTGGCTGAATTATCAGGCTCGTACGTTTTGATCTCGACCGAATTTCTGACTATCTGCCTTGCTTCGGAAACGTTCTTTATCTCACCGGAGGCGATGATCTGCTCAAGGATATTGCCCATTGCAGTAGCTTCAACGGGTCCGGCATATACAGGTATGCCGCAGGCATCTGCCGTAAGTTCCGAAAGCATGACCTCCTTGGTGCCGCCGCCGACTATGTTAACGGCTTTGGTGCCTTTTCCGCTCACTTCGCGTATCCTTTCCACAGTGAGCCTGTATCTGAGAGCAAGACTGTCGAATATGCACCTTACTATCTCACCTTTCGTTTCCGGAGTGCCCTGACCTGTCTTTTCGCAGTATTCAACTATGCGTTTCGGCATGTTTCCTGGAGGGGCGAAAAGAAGATCGTCGGGATTGATAAGGAACTTGAGAGGAGTGCATTCCTTGGCCATATTTGTTAGACCGTCAAACGTTATCTGTTCTCCTTCCCTTTCCCACTGGCGCTTGGATTCCTGCTCAAGCCAAAGACCCATGATGTTCTGCATAAAACGTATGGTTCCCTCTACACCGCCTTCGTTGGTGAAATCGTTAAGGCGGGCGTTTTCCGTGAGACACGGAGTTTTGAGTTCCTTGCCCATTAGAGACCAGGTACCGCTGCTCAGAAATACGAAGTCATCATCGACCGCGGGAACTGATATCACCGCGCTTGCGGTGTCGTGGGAAGCGACATTGATAACTTTTGCGGATAGTTCTCCAACTTCTTCCATGACCTCCCGGGAGAGTTCACCGACAGTCGTTCCGGGCGTGACCAGATTCCCGAAAAGTTTCCGCGGAATTCCGAATTTATCGAGAATGAGATCTGAATAATCCCTGGTATTGGCATCCAGAAGAAGCCCGGTGGATGTTATGGTGTATTCCGACTGGCGGATCCCGGTCAGAAAGTAATTGAACAGGTCGGGAGTGAACAGAAGTGCTTCAGCTATATTGAACAGTTCCGGGTTGTCCCTCTTTGCGGCTATGAGCTGGTAGAGAGTATCGAAAAACTCAGCCTTTATTCCGGCAATGGAATAAATATCGCTGAAAGGCATGACGGAATCGGCGAATTCCGGAACACCGCCGGTTCGGCTGTCTCTGTAATGAACGGGAAGCGAGAGAAGTTTCCCGTTTCTGTCCAGGAGTCCGTAATCAACGCCCCAGCTGTCAATGCCGATGGAAACGATGTCACGGTCATCGCCCGAAGCGCATTTTCTGATGGCGTTTTTGATCTCGTGAAAAATGCGGGGAGAATCCCAGTGGAGAGTGCCGGCAAGATTCACGGGATCGTTCGAGAAACGGTGATTTTCTCTGAGAGAAAGCTTTTCACCGTCAAAAGTGCCTATGATGCCTCTTCCGCTCGAAGCGCCCAGGTCGATAGCGAGAAATTTCAGTTCAGACATTTCTTTCCTCCAGTGATTCATTCATATTGGTTACTCAGAGTTCTGACACGATCCTGCTGAGAGAAGCGAAACCGAATTCAAAAGCGGACTTGCCGTCGCTGAACCTTCTGCTTATAACGCTCTTTGCGTCTTCCTCAAGGGATGAAAGGCCGGCGAAGTCCCACAGATGAGGTTCAAGGGTAAGAATATACGTACGTTCCATTTTGTTGGCATCTGCCAGGATCTCCGGAATGTGTGCGACACCTTCGCCCGCAGGACATATGTCCCCGGATTCGCTGACGTCCTTAATGTGGAAATAGTCGATGCGGTCTTTCAGCATATCGTAAGCAAGAGGATATGCCTCGAATCTGTTCTGCCCGAAATTCGCGGGATCGAAAACGCATCCGAGTCTGCCGGGAAAGGCATCAAGAAGAATGAGGCAGTTCTCCGGAGATTCTCCGAATATGCCTTTCTCGTTCTCGTGGAACAGTCTGATACCTTCAGCGTCGGCGATCTCCAGCATCTTTCCTATGCGTTCTATCACTTCATCCTTGTAATCCGTATAGTCCCTGGTCTTGTGAGGCATGTAGAAGCTGAACATCCGTATTCTGTCGGCTGAAAGGATATGTGCGGTCTCGATAGTCCTTTTGAGCTTCTCGATATGTTCGTCAAACTTCGCTGTTATGCGTATCTTTCCGATAGGAGAACCGATGGCGGAGATACCGATGCCCGAATCTTCAAGTTTGCGGGCTATCTCTTTTGCTTCGGAAGCATCGAGATCGGAAACGTTGGTTCCGTCCACTCCTCTTATCTCCATTAGCGGTATGCCGAGCTTTTTCAGCCCGAACAACTGTTCGTCAAAAACGCTTGAGTATTCGTCGGCGAATGCGCTGAATATGAATTTTGCCATTCTGATCCCTCCGATGGATATATTATTTAATGTTATTTTATCTTTACCAGTGTGACGCCGGAGTCCCCGTCTCCGAACTCCCCCTGACGGAAGTCAGAGACGCGGCTGTCGTTTTTAAGAAAGCCCCAGATCGCTTTTTTCAGAGCGCCGGTACCTTTGCCATGTATGATCTTGACTGTCTGGAAAGACGATACTCTCGCATCGTCAAGGAACTTGTCGATCGCGATCCAAGCATCTTCCCCGTTTTGACCGCGTACGTCGATCTCCGGATTGAAGCTTCTGTTGACGCTGACAGTGTAGTTTCTGGCGGACTGCTTTTTCTTGTCCGGACCGATGACAGAGGTATCCGGCATAATAAGCCTGATCTCAGATCTTTTAACTTTTGTCTTGATTATGCCGGCCTGCACCTCGACCCAGTCCGACCTTTCAGGGATGGAGGTTACCACACCCTTCGTTCCTATTGAAGCTAGAACGACTTCGTCCCCGACCATAAGCTTTCGCGGAAGAACGTAATCGTCTTCGGGCGTCTCTATTACAGGGTCTGCTCTCTTTCCTGCGTTTCTGAGCTCCTCGCGTACAGCGTTGCGGGCGGTTTCCAGTTCGCTGGAAAAATCCGCAGAGTCTTTCTTCTTTCTTATCTTGTCCAGTTCCGCAAAAATAAAATCGCTCGAAGCGCGGGCGGAGTCGACCATCTTCTTTGCCTGATCGGATGCGCTGTCCCGTTCTTTTTTCGCATCGGCGAGAAGTGAATCGATCTGTTTCGTCTTCTCGGACATCATCTGCTCAAAACCCGATTTTTCCGAAAGAAGTTCTTCCCTTTCCCTGTCAAGCTTCATTCTTGTGCTTTCGAGGCTTGTGATGGTGTTTTCGAATTTACGGTCCTCTTCGCTGATCAGGGACTTGGCCCGGTCAATGACCGCAGAAGGCAGGCCAAGCCTTGATGATATCTCAAAAGCGTTCGAACGGCCGGGAGCACCGATGATCAGACGGAACGTAGGCTTGAGAGTCTCTACGTCGAACTCGCAGGAGGCGTTTGATACTCCTTCAGTGTTGAGTGCGTATGTTTTAAGCTCGGGATAATGGGTCGTGGCAGCGCAGAGAGCTCCTTTGGATCTGAATTCTTCGAGTATGGATACCGCAAGAGCTGCGCCTTCGACCGGATCCGTGCCCGCACCGAGCTCATCGGTAAGCACGAGAGTCTTTTCGTTTACTTCGAGGATAAACGAGATAATGTTCTTCATATGTGAAGAGAATGTGGAGAGCGACATCTCAACGCTCTGCTCGTCACCTATGTCCACGAAGATATCTTCAAATACCGGAAAGACGGAACCTGATTCAACCGGGACCTGAAGGCCTGACTGGACCATCATCGACAGGAGTCCGATGGTCTTGAGCGTCACTGTCTTTCCGCCCGTGTTTGGGCCTGTGACCACCAGTGTCGTGAAATCCGAGCCCAGGGAGACGCTGATCGGAACGACCTTGTCCTGTTCTATCAGAGGATGTCGCGCCTTCTTGAGTATTATAAGACGTCTGTCGGTCAGGACCGGTTCTTCGGCCTTCATTTCAAAGGAAAGCTGCGCTCTGGCAAAAATGAACGACAGTTCCACCGCGATAGTGTAATCGTTAACGATGTTTTCGGCAGATGCTGCTACATCTGCCGTAAGCGCGGCGAGTATCTTCTCGATCTCGTGCGTTTCGGAAGACTGCAGGACGCGAAGGTCGTTGTTGGCATTTATAACCGATGCCGGTTCGATGAATACAGTTGCGCCGGAGGCTGAAGTGTCGTGTATGAATCCGTTTATCTCGTTGCGGTACTCGCTTCTGACGGGGATGACATATCTGCCGTTTTTAACCGTAATGATGCTTTCCTGAAGGTATTTGGAGTATTTTGGTTCAGAAACGTAGCTTTGGAGCAGGTTCCTGATCTTTATATTGGTCTGTTTGATCTTTCTCCTTATGTCCGAAAGAGCGGTGCTTGCCTCGTCGGAGATCATGTCAGGTGCTATTATGGCTTTGGTGATTTTGTCTTCAAGAAACCTGTCCGGAGCAAGACTGAAGAATATCCCGTCGAGGACCGTGTCCTGCCTTTTGTCTGTTTTGATATAACTTATAAGAGATCTCGCGGAGCGGAGAACCCCAGCTATGTCCAGCAGGTCTCCGGGCGATAGAGATGACCCCTTGACAGCTCTGCTTACAAGATCTCTCGGATCTTTAACTGAGCCGAAAGAGGGCTGTCCTTTTATCGTTATCAGATATCTCGCGCCGCTTGTCTCATCCTGAAGTCTTCTGACCTCGGTCATGCTTCCGGCAGGTGCCAGTTCCATCGCAAGTGATTTCGCACCTTCGACGGCACAGCATTTTTCAAGCATTTCCCTTATCCTGTAAAACTCAAGGGCTTTTACAGTTCTTTCCGTGTTTGTCATCTGTTCTCCGTATCAATAGTTGTCAGGCCGGTCGCTGCAGACGGATTTGTAGAAATCCAGGGTGCGGAACCTCCTGTCGGTATGATAAATGATATAGTTCTCACAGACCTTGGAGAAGACTCTGTATGAACTGTCGTCAAGTCTGAACGAGAAAAGCCTTTCCTGTCTGCATCCTGTGACGTACCTGAGTGCGCTCAGGACATTTGTGTCTATTCGAATAAAGTATTCCGATACATCTCTGGGGTCCACCCCTTGCTCCCCGAGAAGCGCCGCGATGCTTCTGTCATCCCTGCATCCGCCGCATATTACGGCACCGCCGGTGACATCGAAGAGCATGTCGCCGGCCGGCTCCTTTCCGCAGGAAACACAAGCGTTAAGGTCCGGAAGAAAACCCAGTTCCGAGGCGATCCTCATCTCAAATGCGCCCTTGACGGCCCTTCGGTCGGAAAGATCGTTTGACAGAGCATAAAGAGCGTTCAGAAGAAGCTTCTCGATAACGGAAATGTCTTCCTCATCTGTCGCGAAGTCCTCTGCCACGCTGCACAGATATGAGGCCAGGGCGCTCTTCTCGAGATCGGACCTCAGTCCGTAGAAGTTCTCTATGAGCTGCGATTCTCTCAGCCAGTACATGTCACCTTTGCTGTACAGAACGAAGCTGCTGTAGCAGAAGGGCTGCACTGAAGCCAGATTGGGGTTTTTTAGCGATTTGACTCCGTTTGCGATGACTGAAACGATCCCCAGCTCGCTTGTCATAACGGTGAATATCTTGTCCTTCTCACGGTACGGTGTCTCCCTGAGAACGATACCGGTAGCTTTCTCTAACAGAATGATCCGCTCCTCTGCTTAAAGAATGTCAGTCCATTGTGTATCCGAAATTCGAGATATTGGCCTCACTGTCCCGCCAGTTGCGCTTTACTTTTACCCATAGGTTGAGATACACTTTTGTCCCGAAAAACAGTTCCAGGTCCTCCCTGGCGCGTGTTCCGACCGTTTTGAGCGTCTCTCCGTTCTTCCCGACTATGATGCCTTTATGAGAATCCTTTTCGCAGAAGATCTCCGCCCTGATCCTAATTATGGATTCTTCGTCCTTGAAATCCTCGATCATTACTGCGGTACCGTGAGGGACTTCCTTGTCCAGAGTCCTCAGAAGTTTTTCCCTGATCACTTCAGCCGCATACTGCCTTTCGGGCTGATCAGTGAATATCCCTTCGGGGAAAAACCACTCGTGTTCGGTGAGAAAGGCCGAAGCTTCTTTCAGTATAATATCTGTTCCGTCGTTCTTCTTGGCGCAAACCGGAACGACAGCATCGAAGCTGTAGTATTCGGAAAATACTTTTATGGTTTCGGCAATTTTCTCCGGCGTCGAAACATCGGTCTTGTTGATAACGAGTATAGAATGCATCCCGCCGGACCTTATCTGGTCGATTATGTTTCTTTCGGTTGGACCTACCTTGTCTCCTGCTTCGACTGTAAGAACGGCAATGTCAGAATCCGACAGGGCCGAGAGCGCCGTCTTGTCCATGAACTCCCCCAGCTTGTTGTGGGGACGGTGCACGCCCGGGGTATCGAGAAAAACAAACTGATCGTCTCCCGAAGATAGTATGCCTGTAATGCGGTTTCTTGTAGTTTGGGGCTTGTTTGAGACCATGGAGACCTTTTCACCCAGTATTGAGTTCAAAAGTGTAGACTTCCCTACGTTCGGCCTTCCGACGATAGCTATAAATGCAGTTCTTTTCATAATACGCTCCGAAATAATAATGTGTCAGACTTCAAGGCCCATTTTTTTCATGACGGACCGCTGCCTCATGCGCATCTCTTCATCCTCTTCCGGATCTTCGTGATCGTATCCTAGAAGATGAAGAGTTGAATGAGCGCATAGGAAGGCGAGTTCCCTTTCAAAAGAATGGCCGTATTCCTCCGCCTGCCTTCTGGCGTGTTCAAGGGATACGACTATGTCTCCGAGGATCCGTATCCTTTTTCCGCGGATCACCGCATCCTCAAAAAACGGAAAGGAAAGAACGTCAGTCGGCGCGTCTACTCCCCGGTATTCTGCATTGAGCTCCTTGATATATGCGTCATCGCAGAACGTTACGGAAAGCGAGCAGTCGTCCGTGACCCTTTCGAGCAGAAGCGTGTTCCTGACTGCCGCTCTCACAAGCAGCATCTGGACGTATCCGACCGAGCTGTCCTTTATCCTGTTTGAGAAATCTATCGTTAACTGTTTCACGGCTTTCTTTTCACGGAGAACCTTGACGCGGCTCCCTCCCCTTTCTCGTATTTCTCATACGCACCGATGATCTTCCTGACCAGTCTGTGGCGTACGACGTCCATCTCTGTGAATCTGTGCACGGAGATGTCATCGATCCCTTCAAGTATCTTCACTGCTGTGACGAGACCGCTTCGCTTGCCGAACGGAAGATCGATCTGAGTTATATCGCCGGTAACTACCGCTTTTGAATTGAAACCGAGCCTGGTCAGAAACATTTTCATCTGTTCGGAAGTGGTGTTCTGGGCCTCGTCCAGGATAATGAACGAATCATCCAGCGTTCTGCCTCTCATGTACGCGAGAGGTGCGATCTCGATAACGTTCTTTTCCCGGAGCTTTATGTAGGTCTCCGGTCCGAGAAGCTCGTACAGCGCATCGTAAAGGGGCCTCAGATAAGGTTCGATCTTGTTCTGAAGATCACCGGGCAGGAAGCCGAGCTTTTCTCCCGCTTCGACGGCGGGACGGGTCAGTATTATCCTGGAGGTCTCCTTGGATCTGAGGGAATTGACTGCCAT
Organism: Clostridia bacterium; assembly: GCA_017959065.1. Taxonomy (GTDB): domain Bacteria; phylum Bacillota; class Clostridia; order Oscillospirales; family CAG-272; genus RGIG2161. The sequence goes on from JAGDBK010000003.1 coordinate 48,785, forward strand.
TGCGACTGCAAGGAACGTCTTTCCCGTTCCGGCAGGACCTATACCGAACGTAACTGTATTGTTTTTTATCGAATTGACATATGCGTTCTGACCGGTAGTTTTAGCCTTTATGAGCTTCCCTTTTGACGATATGCAGATATAACCCTTGGAGAAGCTTTCTACTTCGGGATCATGGCCGTTGATGAGCATCTGACAGATATAGTCGACGTTCTGTTCCGGAATGTTCTCTTCAGTTTTTGACAGCTTTTTAAGAGATTCGACAGCCTGGGCGGCCTTCTCTACCAGAAACAAGTCTTCACCGGATATCCTGACGGAATCCCCTTCGTTCCCGGGAGCCGCGCTGTTGGAGACAGTTACTGAAAATGTATCCTCGAGCTTTTTGATGTTGGAATCGAAAGGTCCGAAGATCGAGGCCGTCTGACGGGCCGAGTCAGTTCTGACTGATTTTTCAAACATATTTTGACCTCTTTGAATGAAACCCGCAGTGGCCCGTATACAGAAAGCTCGCCGTTAATCGTATGAGCCCGAGGACACCCGGATGTTGAAATCGTTATCAGGCTATGGTATAATCAAACAGGAGATGATTTGAGGAATGAAAAAAAACAATTTGGAATATGAGAAAAGCTGCGTGTACTGCGAGCACTCCATACCGCTTGCGGTCGATTCGGAAGTACTGTGCGCCAAACGGGGCGTCGTAGGCGTAAATCACAGATGCCGCAGATTTGTATTTGACCCTCTGAAAATCGTTCCGCGCCGCAGAGAGCCGGATCCCGCGCAGCAGTCGATAGAACCGGAAGCGCTGGAATGAGATCATTCATTCACGATATTAAGAAAAATGTAGGACAAAAACCGGAAAGGTCAGGGTCGACCTTACCGGCTTTCGTCCTTCTTTTTTTATCCGTAGAAATTTTTGTGCATCTGGTTTATCTTTCTTACTATTTTCTGAATGAAAGCGTTAACATCGTCGCCGCCCTCATCCATATCGGTCATGACGACAACCACGTAAGGCTTGTCAGCATATACGATGCCGGCATCATGGTAGGCGTCCGCGTCCCATCCGTACTTGTGGGCAGTCGTGGTCGGGTAAACGGCGCTTGGGATCAGAATGTTGAATTTGGTGGAAGTCAGATAACCCTTAAGCAGTTCGCCGAAACGCTCATCGCTCTCCATGAATTCGTATACGAACCTGAGAAATTTTCCAGCGTCCTGTGCGGAAAGGCTGTTGAAACCGTAATTTATGCTTTTTACCCCGAGTCTGGCTGCGTCGGCGTAAAACGAATCGTAGCCGAAAGTATTCCTCAGTTCGTAAAAAGCGGTATTGTCGCTGTCTCTGATGGAATACTCGATAAGCTGGAGATATGTGAATTCTTCCCCCGCGGGCGTGTTGTAGAGTTTTCCTGATCCGGTCTTTTTCGCGGCATCGGTGAGAACCCAGGTCTGATGTTCTATATCATATTTTTCATTCTTGAAAACGAGTTCCCCGTCATTGTTTACTCGGTCTTCCTCGGCCGCTTTATAAGCGGCTGAGACGTCTTCGAGCAGCGAGGTTATGTAGAATGCTTTGATAACGCTGGCGCTGAACCAGACTTTGTCAGCGTTGTATGAATACCTGAAACCCGTGGCAAGGTCTTCATAGTATACCGAAATCTGAGGATATTCGTAGAGGTCCTTCTCAGTTATCTCATTGCCGTCCTCGTCGAGATCGCCTACCTTGACGACCTCAGGATCTATGCCTTCTTTGAGATTGTGGAGAGGAGCTTCTTCCTCGATTATCTCTGTCAGTTCGTTGACAAGCTCGACCTGAGTCCTAATGTCTACGGCATAAATGGATTTGTAGCTTTCAATGCTTTCGGTGAGGGCCGCGATCTCCGCAGTCTTTTCTTCGATCTGTTTTGACAGATATGCCTCGCGGTCGTTGGAGTCAAGTCCGAGCATCTCGACCTTCTTTGTCAGTTCTTCTTTTTCGGACGTGAGGCTGCTTAACTCCTCGAGCGCTTCGCCGTATCTTTTCTGGAGATCCGCAAGCTTTCCTTCAATTTCCTTCATATCGATCGCGGCATCGGAACTTCTGGACGCAGTCAGGACAGTTATGACCGCGGCTGAGATGATAACGGCGACAAGAAGTATTATCAGTACTTTTTCAAGAGTTGTCAGCCCTTTTTTCTTCTCCCGCAAGGATCGGTTTGAAGGCGCGGAAGCAGTCTGGATCTGAACATCCTGGCGCGGCTGAGAGCGCACGGCAGCCGGAGCCGCGGGGCGTTCCGCTTGAACGGCCTTTGTATTCGGAAGATTCTTTCCGGCGGGATATCTGGCCGCTCTTGGAGGATTGGTGCCTCTGATGTTCATATTATTCGCTGTTTTTGCCGGCTTGTCATTCTGATTGTAGATATTCATGATAAATACCACTTTAATCGAATCATAGCATGGATCATTTTATAAGATCGTTGTAAAAGATGATCTCTTCAGGAAGTCTGAGATTCAGGCGTTCCTTGGCGACTCTCACTATGTAATCCTCATCGATCGGGGTGTTGAGTTCGTTTTTAAGTTTGTCTATGCTGATGTTGTAATCGCTTACTGTTTTTTCAAGGTCGTTTTTCTTCTGCTGCAGTCGGTTGAACTCCAGCTGCGTGTTGAGAACAAACAGGAAGCAGAAGATGATAAAAGCCCCTATAGCCAACCTGATGAAGATATTCATCTTTTTTCCGGACAGGGATTTTTTCATTTAAAACTCCTAATAATTGAAATAGCGATAATAACGAATGATCTGTCAGCTGATAATCTCATAAAGAGAAGAAGCTTCTTCCTTTTTGACCTGTTCTCTGACATCGCGGACGATAAAACGGAGAGTTTTATCACCGAATCTGATCTCCACGGTGTCTCCTGTCTTAACATTGTAAGAAGCTTTCGCGGGCCTCCCGTTCACTGTTACGTGATCTGCGTCGCATGCGTCGTTGGCAACAGTTCTGCGCTTGATTATTCTAGATATTTTGAGAAATTTATCCAGTCTCATCTGAAAAATGACCTCCGGAAATACAGAATCTGTCTGTTAATGCGAGCTCCGGGAAAATGCCTTATACACGAATACTGGCAGTATGATAATTATATCATACTGCCAGCGTCAAATCTTTAGTTTATAAATAAATTTCTAAGGAATTATTTCTTTTTGGAGTTTACAACAGTTTTAAGGGACTTGCCGGTAGTAAAGGAAACATGCTTGGATGCAGGAATCGTCATAGCTTTGCCGGTCGCAGGGTTTCTGCCTTTGCGGGATGCTCTCTTCTTAACGTCGAAAGTACCGAAACCAACAAGCTGTACCTTCTCGCCTTTCTTAAGAGAGTCGGTAATGGCAGCGATTGTAGCCTTAACAGCTGCCTCGGCATCCTTCTTCTTGAGATTGCCGGACTTTGCTACTGCATCGATCAACTGTGTCTTGTTCATGTTAGTCACCTTTCTAAAAATTTTTATTTAAAGCCGCAGCGGAAAAAAACCGTAACTACAGCTTTACCATTGCAATATTATATCACAGTAATAAAGGAACGACAAGAGGTTTTATTCATTTTTGACAGCGAAAATGCAAACAATATGAGTAAAATACGTTATTCGGATGCTGAGGGACGATCCGCACCGAAAAATACCGGCGTTCAGCCGAGCCCTTCAGATTTGCGAACAGTGCGGATCTTGTCTTCAAGAACGTCATTGAGCGCCTTCTCGCTGTCGGTGCCAAGAATGCAGGACAGTCTTGTAATATCGAAAAGGAGGTTCCCGATCAGTTCTTCCCTCTCCCGGGCCGAACTGTCGGCTGAGATCTTTGAGAGAGCATTGATCTTTTCGAATGCGTCTGGGAGGATATCCCCGGTATCTGTCATCCGGGCGTCTGATGAGGAGATCAGTTTCCGGTACATTTTCGAGGCTCTCATAAGTGCAGGCAGCGACGGAGGGATCGATTCAAGGGAACTGGACAGAGTCTTTCTCTGTTTTTCTATGTTTTTGGCTTTTTCCCAGTTTTTAAGAGCTTCTTCACTGTCCACTTTTCCTTCCGAGGAAAAAACGTGAGGATGTCTGTCGATCAGTTTGCGGCATGTTCCGTTTATCACGTCGCCTATATCGAACGATCCGGTTTCCTTTTCCATCTGAGCGTGGAAGACGATCTGCATCAGAACGTCGCCGAGTTCTTCCTTAAGAAGATCGGAGTCAGCTTTGTCGATAGCTTCTACGGCCTCGTATGTCTCCTCGATAAGGTTGCCCCTGATACTCAGATGATCCTGTTCGCGGTCCCAGGGACATCCGTCCTTTCCGCGCAGGATTTCTATTATCGAACAGAGATCTCCGAATGAAAAGGAATCCTTTAGCATAAGTTCTTCTTTAGTGGAATTCGGGCTTCTTTCCATGGCGCTCAGCCTTTCAGGTAGTCAAAATAGTGTTCCTGGATATATCTGAACTCATGTTTCACTTTTTCGATGTCGAGAGTAAGGTATTCTCCGTTTTCGTAAAGGATCTTCCCGTCAGCCATCGTCATGAAGACATTGTCCGATTTCATCGAATAGGCAAACGATGCACAGATGTCGTAGGAAGGAATAGTGTTGACGCTGTCCATATCGAGAAGCACTATATCAGCTTTGAAGCCCGGTTTGATCATTCCGCAGTCGTTTCTTCCCTGGGACCTCGCGCCGTTAACGGTTATGATCGGAACCATCTCGCTGGACCTCGTCTCGCTTGCATTCCTTGATATTCCCTTGTGAAGAATAGCGGCAAGTCTCATCTCGGAGATTATATCCAGCATATTGTTTGAAGAAGCTCCGTCAGTACCGAGCGCAATATTGACTCCTCCGTCGAGCATTTTTCTTATCGGCATGACGCCGCTCCCCAGTTTGAGGTTGCTCGCAGGGTTGTGAACGGCGGTGACGCCCTTCTCTGCCATTATGCTGATGTCTTCATCGGTGACCCATACACAGTGAGCGGCGCTTGCGGGAACGTCAAAAGCGCCGCATCTGAGGAAGAAGCCCGCGGGAGTTGTTCCGTGTCTCTCGATACACTCGCGCTGCTCCTTCTCCGTCTCCGAAAGATGCATCTGCATGAGAAGTCCGTGTTCAAGAGCATATTCGGATGTGAATCTGACAGATCTTTCGGTGTTTGTATATTCTGCGTGCACGCTCATGTCAACGATGATCCTGCCGTCGGCTTCCCCGTTGAACTCTTCGGCAAACGATTTTGCCTCACTGAATCTGAAGTTGTCTTCCGGCTTTTCGTTCGGGTCGAATGAAAGGACGGGACGAGTCAGATTGGCCTTTATACCGGTCTCTGAGACAGCTTTTGCCGTCATCTCCGGAAACATATACATATCTGTGAAAGAGACGGTCCCGCATGAGATCATCTCCGCGATAGCGAGCATGGATCCCGAATATGTGCTCTCGGGAGTAAGATGATCCTCAGCCGGGAATATCCTCTCGGTCAGCCACTTGTCCAGAGGAAGATCCTCTCCGTAGCCTCTGAAAAGTGTCATCGGGCTGTGACAGTGAACATTGTAGAAGCCCGGGCAAAGAAGTTTCCCGGTACAGTCAATTGTCCTGTCAAAACTGCCCTGCGGTCTGTCAGGACCGACATATGTGATCGTGTTTTTGTCCACGGCGACGAAAAGCTGTTTCTTCTCATCTGCATCGCTCGTAAGGATATTTGCGTTTTTAAACAGGTAACTCATAACTCTCCCAGCTTATTATTCCGATTTTCTGTCGATGGAAATAACCATCTCTTCAACGAATTTTTCAAAAAGCGGCGCTATCCTGGCTGCGTTTTCAAGCACCTCTTCGGACGTGAGCGGCGACTCCGTGATCCCTGCCGCTTTATTAGATACACATGAGATGCACAGTACCCTGATCCCGCAGTGGGCCGCCTGAATGACTTCGGGAACTGTCGACATGCCGACCACGTCGGCGCCCAGAATCCCAAGCGCTTTTATTTCCGCCGGAGTCTCATACTGCGGACCGGACATGAAGGCATATACGCCCCTTGTCACCGGGATCCCGTGTTCGGCGGCAATTCTTTCGGCCTCGACCAGAAGTTCCCTGTCATATGCATTCTGCATGTCTGGAAATCTTGTACCTATATCATCGAGGTTAAGTCCCCTGAGCGGAGACTGAGCGGTCAGCTTGATATGATCGGTGATAAGTACAAAAGTTCCGGGCTTGGCGGCATCTGTTATTCCGCCGGAGGCATTTGAAATTATCAGCGATTTTATGCCGAGAAGCTTCATTACTACGACAGGATAAGCGGACTGCCACATTTCCCATCCTTCGTAGAAATGGAACCTTCCGTTCATCAGAAGTACCTGAACGCCGCTTATGCTGCAGCTTATCAGTTCGCCTTTCTGGTAGTCCACGGTGGAGATCGGAAAGTTAGGTATTTCCGAATAAGGAATTATTATCCTGTCATCGGCTTTCTCGGCTATGGTATCGAGTCCCGAGCCAAGGATAACTGCTGTCTTAGGATGCCTTGACCCGATGACGTTCCGGATGAATTCCGCGCTCTGCACGTATGTCTCTATTCCAGGTCTGTTATTCATGATATTTGTTTTCCTTCCGTATTGTTATGGACCGATAAACTCTCTGTATATCGAACCTTCCGGAAGCATCTCATCCGGAACCGGTTCGACGGCGGAGAACACTTCACGCAGATAGTCGGCATGATCTCTGTTCGGACCGTTTCTGTCCACCCTGTCCAGTATTTCGTCCAGGTCGTCTTTGATCACGCCCGGTTCATACGGCATGAGCGTATCGACTATAATATCGCTTGATTTGTAATAAGGCAGTATATTAACGTCCTCATTGTCGCATACGCCTTTCCAGAGAGAATATGAATAGTCGGGCTCAGCGGCTCGGAATTTGTAATCTCTGACGAGCCTTCTAAGAAAGCGTATCTCTCTACCGTCAAAGACTTCTCCGAATATGCGGATCTTTCTCTCCACGGAAAGGAATATGCTCCCTGATTCATCTGACGGGATCATACTGACTACTTCAGGATAGACCGCCTGAATTCCCTCGACGATTATCGTATCGTCTTCACGGGCTGTGACAGTGCTGGAACCGACTGCTTCTCCCGCTATGAAATCATAATCGGGTATGGTCGCTTCCCTTCCGTTAAAGAGATCGTCAAAAGCCTTTCTCATCGCTTCTAGGTCTATGGCATTTACAGAATCGAAATCCGGACACGGATTGCCATGGTTGTCTTTGATAGTGGCAAGCACCCTACGGGGTCTGAAAAAGTTGTCCAGCGATACCACTATGACAGGTCTTCCAAGATCTCTGAACCTGGATATAAGCTTCTTGGACATCGTCGTCTTGCCTGAGCATGAGGGCCCGGACAGCGCGATGATCCTGATCCCTTTTTTTGCCAGGACTCTGTCTACGGCATCCTCAAGTTTGGCGTCAAACTTTTTTTCGCAAGTGTTTACGTAACGTCTGAGATTTTTCGGATCATCTTGTCTGTTCTTGTATACGATCAAATCAATCACCCTTTTTTGACGAGAAAAAAGACTCGGTCCTGCTTCTTCTTTCGGCAAAGCGCTCTTCTATTGAACTGTCCAGATACTCATACGGGTATTTCGGATTGAATATCCTTATGATCTTTTCACCTGATATGCCGGCGCCAGGCACAAGCTTTGTCACGGCCCCTGCTCCGATCCCGAATATGGAATGCACCTCTTCCATCATGAAAATGTTGTACAGGCATTCCGATCCTTCGACAGCGAAGCCAACGTTCTCGTAATTACCGAGACTGTTCTTGTTTCTGTATAGATAATACGGCTTGTATTTCGCGTTTTTGGCCTTTACCTGTGAGTAATCTATACTCTTGCCTGTATCGCCGCCTGAGGCTGAGAAGTAGTCTGTCTCGCTCTTCAGTAGATCGGAGGCCTTTTTAACGCAGAAGGTGTGAACAGTGATATTGTCCGGATGCATTTCGATGATCTTGTCGACAGATCTTGAGAATCTTATGAAGTTGTCTCCGGGCAGACCGGCTATAAGATCGGTGTTGATGTTTCTTATCCCGGATGCAAGAGCAAGATCATAGGCTTTAAAGAAACAGTCTACTGTATGATGGCGTCCGATGAACTGAAGGACCTCGTCATTGAGCGTCTGGGGATTTACGCTTATCCTGCTGACGCCGTGTGATTTTGCGATCTGCAGCTTTTCGGCGGTGATCGTGTCCGGCCTGCCGGCTTCAAGGGTGAATTCCATCAGTTCGTTTACGTCAACATTCCTGCTGACAGCAGACAGAAGTTTTTCGAGAAGGGGTGCGTCGAGAATTGTCGGAGTCCCTCCTCCGATATATACTGTAGAGATTTTAAGCCCCAGAGATTTTATCTCGGAAAAAACATCATCCGCCTCTTTGATCACGGCATCTACATAATCCGGTACAAGGGACAGAAGTCTCTTGGTCGTGTACGAAACGAAAGAACAGTAAGCACATCTTGACGGGCAGAAAGGAACGGAGATATAGACGCTGCAGGTGTTTTCAGGCAGCTTTTTGACTATCTTGGCCTCATTGGAAGCGACATCTGTAACGAGAGAGGCCTTCTTGGGGTTAAGGAAATACTCAGATCTCAGAAGTTTCTTCGTCTTTTGTATTCCTAGACCTTCCCGGAGATATTCCGAAGCGACCTTTGCGGGACGGACCCCAGTCAGGATGCCCCAAGGAGGAGTGACCCCCATAAGCTTTTCACCCGCGTCAAACACGGATCTCCCGACGGAGATCTTCAGGATCCTGTCCTTTGTGAAGCCCTCCTGGTATTCAATGAAATTCTCCGAAGTTACGGTTTCATTCCCAACTCCCAGGGAGAATCTTGTAAACACTCCCTCACCCGTCTCGGTCACTTCAAGATCGGCGCAGGGAACGTTTTCGGAAACTTCCTCAGCTTCCGAGAACTTGGCCCCCGGGAAAAAGAGCATGCAGAGGCTCTGAACGTAATACTTGTTGATATTGCCTTTTATTGTAAGCTTCATAGTCTTTTCTCTACCTTCTCAATACTTCGCTGTCCATTACTATTGTCACGGGGCCGTCGTTTAAAATATCAACCTTCATGTCTGCGCCGAAAACACCGCATTTGACTTCGGGAACTTCCCGGCTGATGAATGAAATGAATCTCTCGTACAGGGGCACAGCTTTCTCGGGGGGTGCCGAGAGAAGAAAATTCGGTCTGTTTCCGTGATGATAGTCCGCAAGAAGGGTGAAATTGGAAACGACCAGAACACCGCCCCCGACATCGTTTACGGACAGGTTCATCTTTTCGTTTTCGTCCTCGAATATCCTGAGTTTGGAGATCTTTAACGCCAGATTCTCTGCGTCTTTTTCATCGTCCTCGAGACCGACTCCGAGGAGTACCAGAAGTCCCTTCCCGATGCTTCCCGCCGGCACGCCGTCAGCAGTGACGGACGCGTGACTGACTCTTTGTATTACTGCTCTCATGGCATGACCTTTCTGTGATGAAATGAATGCTTCAGCTGACTCTTCCCCTTGAGATATCGATAATTCCCTTGATGTTCTTTAGCCTTGCTGCAATGTTCCTGCAGTGTTCGATGTTCTTGCAGGAGATCGTGATGCTGAGTATGACTAGATCCGGAGACCTTTTTATAGTATTGATCTGAAGAAGCGGCACCTTAATCTCCGCAAGAGCGGTGGAAATATCCGCAATAAGAAGATCCCTGTTCTCGGATTGAATCTGAAGAACAGCTTCGTAGGAAAATCCCTGTCCTGAAGTATGGAGCTCGGAGTCTTCCCAGTGAGCTTCCAGCCATCTGTCGGCAGAGTCCGGATTTTTCCTTGAGTTTATGACATTCGGACAGTCTGCTTTATGAATGGATATACCGTATCCCTTGGTAATGAAACCGACGATCTCATCGCCCGGAAGAGGATTGCAGCATTTCGAAAGTCTGACCAGACATCCGCTCTCGCCGTCAACGATGATATTCGCACCGGATCCGCCGGGCTTTCGCTCATGAAGAACGACATTGTCTTCAGTGATCTCAGGAACGGGATCCGCGGGTTTAACCACCTTATCGAATTCTTCTCTGATCTTGGCGGAGATCTTTGAGACGGAGATCCCTCCGTAGCCAATGGCGTTGTAAAGGTCATCCGGACTGCTTATGCTGAGTCTGGATGCTATCCCTGCAGATATATCCGAAAGCTGGGATTCGGTATAAGGTCTGCCGAACCGTTTGAGTTCGCGTTCGAGCTCAGTCTTGCCGACGATTATGTTTTCCGGTCTCTTCTCTTTCTTGAACCATTGCCTTATCTTGTTTCTGGCTTCACTGGTCTTGACGATACTGAGCCAGTCGCGGCTTGGCCCTTTTGCTGAAGAAGATGTGATTATCTGAACGATCTCGCCGTTCTGCAGCTTTCTGTCTATCGGAGCGATCATGCCGTTGACCTTGGCACCGGTCATTCTGTGGCCGATCTCGGTATGTATGGAATAAGCGAAATCGATTATAGTGGCACCCTGAGGAAGAGAGATCACGTCACCTTTGGGTGTGAATACGAAGATCTCATCCTGGAAAATGTCGATCTTCAGAGCCTGGATAAATTCTTCCGGATCTCTTGTATCGTCTTCAGTCTCGATCAGTTTGGCTATCCATGAAAGTTTTTCGTCGATCTCGATCTTGCTCTTCTCGCCGGTCTTGTATTTCCAGTGAGCCGCAACTCCGTATTCGGCAATGTGATGCATCTCCTTCGTCCGGATCTGAACTTCAAACGGAATTCCGTCGCGCCCGATGACAGTGGTGTGGAGAGAACGGTACATATTGGGTTTCGGTGTGGAGATGTAGTCTTTGAACCGGCCAGGCATCGAATTGTATATCTCGTGAATAACTCCCAGAGCACTGTAGCATTCCAGTTCCGTATCGACTATGACGCGGAGCGCGTAAAAGTCATAGATCTCATCGAAGCTCTTGTTCTGGTTGTACATTTTTCTGTAAATGCTGTATACGGATTTGACACGTCCTTCAAGAGTGAAATTGATTCCGTTCTCCTTAAGCTTTTCAGAAATGTACTCCTTTGCGTTTTCTATGAATCCCTGATTGGATCCGTACTTTCTTTCTATGTCGCTACGTACTTCCTCATACCCTATGGGATCCAGATAGGAAAGCGCCAGGTTCTCAAGCTCCTGTTTTATCCTCTGCATGCCGAGACGGTGGGCCAGCGGCGCATAAACATGCATCGTCTCAAGAGCCGTTATCCTCTGCTTGCCCTCCGGTTTGGCATTGAGGGTTCGCATATTGTGAAGCCTGTCGCAGAGCTTTATGAAAATAACGCGGATATCCTTTGCCATGGCGAGGAGCATCTTTCGGAGGTTCTCCATGTGCTCCTCTTCCTTGTCTTCCACTTCGAGCTTGACTATCTTGGTAAGTCCGTCGACCAGCATGGCTACCTCATCGCCGAACTTGCTCCTGATATCGAATATGTTGGTCTTGTCGTTGCAGTCCTCGACGGTGTCATGAAGGAATGCTGCGCAGAGGCTTTCGGTGTCAAGTCCCAGATTTGCACATATTTCAGCGACTGCAACGGGATGAGTGATATAAGGATCGCCGCTGATCCTGTACTGATCGCGGTGAAGTTCCTTTGCGTACAGAAATGCGCTTTTGATTTTCGGAATGTCGTATTTTCTGTCCTGACTTTCCAGAATGTTCAGAAGATTTCTGATCAAAGAGTATTCGTCTTCGTTCCCTTCTTTTTCTGTGCCGGAATTAACGGGTTCCGTCACGGCAGAAACGGCGGGATTGTACGTGTCATTTTCCATTATTAATGGAGGTTCCTTTCAGGAGTTTGAGAATTGCGGAACTGTTGAGGTCTTTCTTTTCGCTGCTTTCCCTCACCTTGTACCTTACTGTCTCTTCGTCAGTGATACCGTATTCGATAAGCCCGAGTTCGCTCAGCACTTCAAGAATGATTCTTGACTTGACGATGGACTGCGAGCATCTCCTCGCGATGTTCCTTATTCCTGAACAATACTGTTCCGATGCATTGTCATTCCTAAGGAGTGTAAAGAGAGTAGCGAAATCCTCACGTCCGGGCAGATCGGGCCCCGCACTGCCGGTTCCGTTCATTATATCTGCGAATCTCAGTCTGTACCTGTCGAATTCGTTCATATCATCAGCCGAAAACTGAAGTTCCTTTACAATGATCTGAACGTTTTTTTCATTCCGGAATTCGTTAATGTCGGCGCTGAAGAGTAAGTCGATGTGATCGCCTTTTCTGAGATCCGTCTCGTGCTGAGTGGAGCCGAAGCACAGAGCGGTGAACATTCGTGCACCCTTTTCGATAAGGAGCTTTGTGTGTTTTCCGGAGGAGAGCGGGATGATGTCGGCGACTTCGGCGTCTCTGAAGACGAAGAGCGGAACGGGATTTCCGTTTCCGAACGGCTCAAGAAGGTACAGTTCCTCGCACAGTTCAACGGTGAGATCGGATGCAAGGAGTTCGACATCAGCGACCTCCGGATGAGAATGAAGTCTGTCCTTTAGTCCGGAAGCGTATTCATTCACCGAGGATGAAAAAGCTTCAAGATCATCTCTGCTTATAGTAAGTCCGGCGGCCTGAGAGTGTCCTCCGTACTTTATAAGATGATCTTTTGCGTATTCCAGGGCTTTTACAAGATTAAGATCCCCGGCGCTTCTTCCGCTACCCTTGCCTGTATCGCCGTCATCGCCGTCGAAAGTGATGAGTATGACAGGCTTTCTGAACTTTTCAGACAGTCTGGAGGCAACTATCCCGATTATACCCTGATGCCATTCGTCGTCCCAGAGAACGATAACTCTGTTATCGCTCATTTCAGGGCATGAAGTCATCTTGTTCAGAGCGCTTTCCATGATCCTGTTCTCTTCGTTCTGCCTCTTCTGGTTCACTTCGCAGAGCTGATCAGCAAGCTCGTAGGCTTTAACAGGATCCGATTCCAGCAATAGTTTAAGGGACAGAGTAGCGTCTCCGAGCCTTCCTGCGGCATTTAGCCTGGGCGAAAGAATGAAACTGACATTGCTGGACGTGATCTTCCTGTTTCTGGTGCCGCCCGCACCGATACCCGAAGCTTCGGCAAGAGCCGTTATTCCGACTCTTGACCTTCTGTTCATCAGGTTTATCCCGAGGCTCGTGAGAAGCCTGTTTTCGCCGGTCAAAGGCATGACATCCGCGATCGTACCGAGCGCAACAAGATCGGCGTACTCGTAGCACACTCTGCGGATGCAGCTTATGGAAGAATCAAAAGGATTCAAAGCGCATTCAACGGCGCATGCAAATTTAAATGCTACCCCTACCCCGGCGAGATCCCTGAACGGGCAGGTACAGTCATCTCTTTTGGGGTTTATGACCGCGCAGACATCAGGAAGGACATCCATGCATTCATGGTGATCAGTAACGATGACATCGCATCCCAGTTCTCGGGCAAGGACTGTCTCGTCAAATGCGGTCACGCCCGTATCTACTGTTATTATCAGGGTGCATCCGTCGGAACAGAGTTTTCTGACGGCATCCGAAGACATGCCGTATCCGTCGGAGAATCTGCTGGGTAAATAGAAGACAGTATCAGCTGATTTTGATCTTAAAAAAAGCGTCAGCAGTACGACAGAAGTAATACCGTCTACGTCATAATCTCCGTAAACGGCGATCTTTTCCCCGCTGTTTATTGCTGAAACAGTCCTTCTGACCGCTTTATCCATGTCGTTCAAATCGAGCGGATCGCACAGGGTCTCGGCCCGCTTTTCTATAAAATCAGCAGCGGCTTCAGGGGTATCGATCCCTCTGTTCATAAGGATCTGGGAAAAGACATCCGACCTGCCGATCTTTTTTGAGAAAGTATCAGCAGCGGTACGTTCTTCAGTAAATCCGCTTCGTTTAACGACCCATTCTCTCCTGCTCCCGGGAGCGTTAATCTTCCCCATTTTCCGCTCCTGCCCGGATGTCCGCATCCGTAGTTAATTTGCTTTCCCCGCTCTCATCGTAAAATGATGTGATACGAAGCATGGTGCTGCTCTTCTTGCTTTTTTCAACGGTAAAATGAATAACAGCGAAAACGAGAATGATGACGGAGGCGGATATAAGTGCGAGAACAGCGTCATTGCTGATAAAAAGAGAAAAGAGAAAATAAGAGCCTATTCCTAAAACAAGGGGAATGATAAAAACAAGGAAAGAGACTGAGAGCACGGTTCTGGAGGGAGTCTCAACGACTACTACGTCCCCGGCGGAAGCACCGATGTCATTGACCGCATCTGCAGTTATCTTTCTTTTCAGATCCAGGATCGTGCAAGCAGCGCATCCGGATCCGTCATTTGATCTGTGACAGCCCTCGCATGCGGTTGCTCTGATAACCTCAACTTTAGCTTTATCGCCGTCTGTCGATATCACGGTTGCTTTCTGTATCATAAATAACAGACCTCTGAAATGATGACCTATTTTAATGAATGCATGTATTCTGAAAGTGCGATCGCGGCTCTGATGCCGTCGACCGCAGCACTGGTTATTCCGCCTGCGTACCCCGCTCCTTCGCCTGCCGGAAACAGATTGTCGAATCCGATGGCTGCGAAGTTTTCTCCGCGAAGGATCCTTAGCGGAGATGAAGTCCTTGTTTCAGGCGCGGTCAGAAGAGCGTGTTCCGAATCAAAACCGGATATCTTTTTTCCGAACGCGTTAATGCCTTCCTTTAATGATTCCGCGACAGGATTCGGAAAA
>JAGDBK010000030.1 GCA_017959065.1 Clostridia bacterium
AAACTCATCTATACCAATATTTCAATGCCATTGACCGCTATAGCGGATTTTGAAAAGCTGGGAGAAAACGATCCGCTGTTCAGAAAGCTTGCGGAACTTACGGCTGAGAACAAAGGGCTGTGGAGCGTCAAGGCGGAGAAATACCTTCTCGCACACGCGAAAAGCATCTGATCACACGGCCGGACGGTTCGGAAGGAAGGAGGCAGACCCGTTGTTTGTTGACATAGTGGAGGTATCGCTCCGCGCCGGCGACGGCGGCGACGGCGCTGTATCTTTCAGGCGAGAGAAGTATGTTCCCGCAGGCGGGCCGGACGGCGGCGACGGCGGCAAGGGCGGAGATGTCGTTTTCCGGGTCGATCCGGGTTCAAACACTCTTGTGGCTTTCAAGTACAAACGTAAATTTGCGGCCGAGAGGGGAGAAAACGGGAAAGCTGCAAAATGCCACGGCCGGAACGGGACCGATGCGGTGATAACGGTTCCGGCGGGGACAGTGATCCGCGATCCGGAGAGCGGTAAGATCATCCACGACATGTCTTCAGATGACTGCGCTGATTTTATCGTATGCAGAGGCGGCAGAGGCGGCTGGGGCAACAGACATTTTGCCACTTCGACCAGGCAGGCTCCTAGATTCTCCAAATCCGGGATGAAGGGCGAGGAAAAGACGGTGCTTCTTGAGCTGAAAATGCTTGCCGATGTCGGTCTGATCGGATATCCCAGCGTTGGAAAATCTTCGATTCTTTCCCGAGTTTCTGATGCCAGGCCCAAAATCGCGGCGTATCATTTTACTACGTTATCGCCGAATCTTGGGGTGGTTTCTTTTGATGACCAGAGATTTGTTGCAGCCGATATCCCCGGTCTTATCGAAGACGCGTCCGAAGGAGCGGGACTCGGGCTTGAATTCCTCAGGCATATTGACAGATGCAGACTTCTGATCCACGTTGTCGACATCTCCGCTTCCGAGGGACGGGATCCGATTAAGGATATTGAGGATATCAACAGGGAACTGATTAAGTATGACGAAAGACTTGCGGAACGTCCGCAGATCATAGCTGCCAATAAAGTCGATCTGGTTTCAATTATTGACGAGGACTCCGGCGAGGCGGTTCCGATAGACGGAGATTTCAAAGAATTTGAGAGTTACGTCCGGGAGAACGGATGGGAAGGGCCGGTATATATCTCCGCGTATACCGGTTACGGACTTGATAAGCTCGTTCGCAAAACTGCGGAGATGCTTTCGGATCTGCCGCCTATTGAAGTATACCGGTCTGAAATCGAAGACAGCGATTCAGATTCAAAGGAAAACCCAAGGAAAACAACTGTCCTCAGGGAAAACGACAGGTTCGTGGTGGAAGGTGAATGGCTTTACAATCTTCTGGGCCAGGTGAACATGGATGATTATGAATCGCTTGCGTTTTTCGGGAAAGCGATCGAGAACGCAGGGGTTATCCAGATGCTTAGAGAAAAGGGAGCGAAAGACGGGGATACCGTGTCGATATACGGATTCGAATTTGATTTTGTCGACTGATTTTTATGTGCCGGCGGATTATGGGGAGAATCTAATGAGAATAGTGGGCAGAGTAATTAAGTACATTTTTATCGCTATGATAATCGGTGTTTTCCTGATCTTCCTGTTCAGGTGCGCCGTGATGAAGGATCCAGCGAGCATGACCGTTTTACTGGCAAGCGATGAAATGAAGGAGATATACTCCAGGAACGGTTCGCTCGAGGCATATACTCAGGATATGGTAAACGGTGTTATCAGCCAGGACGGGCGGTTCTATACCACCGGACTCATCATACTGCCTGAAACGGAGGAACTTGTCATCACGCTCAGGTACAACGACAGCGTTCTGACCTCCATGGCAGAAAAATACGGGCTGAGCGAAGTTTACGGCAGCGAAGAATATTTCAGTTACTATCTCAGAGATTCAGAAGGAAATACATACGAACCGGAAACGATCGTCAGCGAACGGAAGTGGAGATACAGCTACAGAAGGATGCGATTCTCCGGCATAGATGTCAGCAAGTATACGGACGTCGCTCTTTGTGTCCGTTATATCGGGAGCGGCGAGGATGAAGAAGATTTCGGAAGTGTGTTCGCTTATCATCAGGACTGGGTAAAAAAGGCATATAAACTGACCGGAGCGGACAGGAAGGAACTGGAAAAGTAGATCTGGATATGTATTCATTCCGAGTCAAACCGACAAACAGGAACTGGATAACGGCATTCTGCGCCATGTTTGCGCTGGCTGCGGCTTTCTGGGTCGCTTCGGCGTTCGGCATATGGCTCAGGGCTGTCCTTCATGCGGGCATCATGGCGATTTTGCTTCACGGCGTGCTGATAATTGAAAGATACGGTCTTTCATCGTTCGAGTACGTGATCAGCGACAACACAGGCGATTATGATTTTGTCGTAATCAAAACTACCGGCTCCAGATCGAACGTGGTTTGCCGCATGTCTCTTTCTCAGGCAAAGGGTTTCACCAAAGTAAGAAAACGCGGAAAGACCGGGCCCGTGGAAAAGCGCAAATATGATTATACAGGTACGCTGTTCCCGTCGGAATACTGGCTTCTTTCGTTTCCGGAAGAAGAGACCGTGCTTAAGATAGAACCGGATGCCGGTATGGCCTCTCTTATTTTGAAGCTTACCGGTCTTGATAACAATGATACGGCGGAAGGAAAAGGAGACGTTAATGGGTAGAAGATCTTTTGCAAGATTATTGTCCGCGCTGCTTGTGAATGCATTATTGTTGATTACATTGATCTCGTGTTCGGGTAACAATTTCGAGATATCTGAAGACGGAACGCCGGTGATCCCGCAAAGCGAAGACGATAAGACGGTCGTGATGACCATTGCGGATTATGAGATCACTTATGATGTATACAGGTATTTCTTTCTGAAATTCAAAGAGCAGTATGATCAGGAGGATAACAGCGTCTGGACCGACCCCGAAATAGGAAAAGAGATCACGGCCGCTCACGCCGAGACAGTGCTGGACGCCGTCAAGGGAATAGTTGCCATCCAGAAACTCGGGGAAAAAGCGGGATTCTCAATGGAATCCGATGTGATTAAGAATGCAGTTGTCTCGGGTGTCAACGAGCTTTTTGCCGCAAGCGGTTATAATGTAAGCGAGTATATCAGGACGCTGGAGGACGAATACCTTAACGACCATGCTTTCAGATACATTACGGCAGTCAACGAGATCGAATCGAGAGCGTTCCTGCTGTCGGGCGAAAAAGGAATTATCAATTTGGATGAAGACGCCGTAATGGCGTCGATAATGAACGATGACGAATTCGCCTGCGTAAAGCAGATTTTCGTAAGGAAAGACGATGACGGTGACGATACTGCCGAAAGAAGCAAAGCCGATGAACTGATGGCGAGGATTGACAGAGGCGAAAGCTTTGAAACCGTCTTTAAATCGTACAACGATGACAAGGATCAGAAAAATCTTGCGGACGGTTATTATTTTACGCGCAGACAGTATCTTGAGGAATTCGAGGAAGCTGCTTTTGCTCTGGAAGTCGGAGAAATCAGCAGGGTAGTCGAGACGGAGATAGGATTCAGCATTATAAAAAGGCTGCCGAAAGACGAGAGTTACATTTCAAGGCATTACAGTGACCTGAAAGACGCTTATGCGCTTTCAAAATTTTATGATGAAGAGGATATCGTCAAGGAAAAACTTCAGGCACCGGTGTTCGGCGAAGCGTATTCTCTCATAAAGGTCACAAATATTAAGTGAAAGGTGATTCCCTTAAATGAATATTATCTGCAGAATTTGGGGGCACAGGTGGAAGGACGGGTTCTGTATCAGATGCGGCAGCGAGCACGAGGGACATGAATGGGCTCCCCAACCTGGAATTTGCGTTGATAAGTGCGTTATATGCAATATGTCCAGAGAGACTCCGCACAACTTTTCTCCCCGCGGAAAATGCGAATATGTCTGTACGAACTGCGGGAAGCAGGTCCAGAGACACAATTATGTACCTAAAGGGGATTGCCGGGCAGTCTGTCTGAATTGCGGAGCTGAAAGATCCGATCATAAGTGGAATGTTGTCAAAACATCAAACGGGTCACTGAAAAACGGGTGCAAATGTTTAGCCTGCGGCATTATTAATCCGGAAGGCGAGCATGTCCCGGTCGTGAAATCTCATGTCAGCGGAACATTTTTTCTGGTTTGTTCAGTATGCGGTGCGACCCTGAGGGAAATAGACAAGGAAGAAGCGATGAGGCTCTCCTCTCACGGGCATAAAGAGGTGTCAAAATAGAATCAAAAACCGGCTGTCCAAAAGACAGCCGGTTTTCCTTGTACGCCCGCCATGGGCAATAGCTTGGTGGTGAAAGTCCACTACACGCTTGGTAGTAGGAAGTGTTAGCCGAACGGCAAGGGTGTCCGCGAGACGGAATCTGAAGGAAGCCGCAGGCAAAGTTCCGAGCCGACGAACAG
>JAGDBK010000031.1 GCA_017959065.1 Clostridia bacterium
CCCGTTTACGGGTGAGCTGGTGAAATAAGGCATAAAACAAGCCCCCGAGAAGGGGGCTCGCCAGAAATAATAGTGTGATTGCTAGACTATTTCGGTGCCCCCTTTAGGGGGCAACCACAGTAGATACGCCCTTATAGGGCTTCGTCAAACCACCGGTTCAACCGGTGGTTTTGATTTTGATGATATTTGATGACTGTTTTTCAGGCGCTCATTTCAGCATTCCGGAAACGATTTCCGATGCGGAAGCGAGCGCGCTGTCTATCAGCGAAAGATCGGAAGCGCCTGCAGCGGCATTGTCCGGTCTTCCTCCGCCCTTTCCGCCGGTCACAGCCGCAACTGCCCCGGCGAGTTTGCCAGCATGGACCCCGGCCTCAACGGCTTCTTTTCCGGCGGCGACGACGAAAGTCGCTTTTCCGGAAGATTCCGCCGCAAGAACTATGACGATGTTCGGGCGGGAGGCCTTGAGTTCATCAGCGAGCGCCCTTGCCGAGTCGGCGCCGGTTTCAGGAAGCCTTTTGGCGATCAGTAGAACTTTTCCGACACTTTCGGCATTCTCGATAAGAGAGCCTGCCTTAGCGGCGGCAAGTTTGGACGTCAACTCCTCTATGCGTCTGGACGAAGCGCGGATCTCGTCCACCATCTGTGCCGCACGCAGCGGGAGATCTCCGGCGTTTGGTACCTTGAGCGCTGCGGCTGTTTTCTGTACGATCTCATCCTTCTCATTCAGAAGCCTGAGTACGCCCAGGCCGGTAGTGGCTTCGATCCTTCTGACGCCAGCTGCAACGGATGACTCGGAAATGATCTTGAAGAGAGCGGCTTTGGAAGTGTTGTCCAGATGCGTGCCTCCGCAGAGTTCGCATGAGAAATCTCCCATTTTGACGACGCGGACGGTCTTCCCGTATTTTTCACCGAAAAGAGCCATTGCCCCCATTTCTCTTGCAGAAGCTATGTCTGTTACAGTGGTATTGATCGCATCGCCGCGCAGGATTTCCAGATTGACCTCTTTCTCCACTGCGGCGAGTTCATCTTCGGTCATTGCGGAATAATGGGAGAAGTCAAAACGGACGATGTTTTCGTCAACATAGGAACCTTTCTGTTCAACATGAGTTCCCAGGATCTTACGGAGCGCAGCCTGAAGCATATGCGCAGCGGAGTGATTGCGCTTTATTGCATCGCGTCTTTCTGAATCGACCGACGCATTGACCCTGTCGCCCGGTCTTATGGAACCGTTCTCAATATTAACGATGTGAATAAATACGCCGTTGGCTTTCTTTGTGTCTGTGACTCTTGCACGCATGGTTTCAGTGCATATGACGCCGGTGTCCCCGACCTGTCCGCCTCCTTCTCCGTAGAACGGCGTCCTGTCCAGAACGATCGCGGCGGGGCCTTCTCCTGCTTCATCGACAGGTTCGTCACCCATAAGGACCGAAACGACCTCCGCCGAAGATTCGGTTTCGTCATAGCCCGTGAACACGGTCTCGGGAAGGTCCCCGACGGCCGACTTGGAACTCTCGCTCCAGCCGCTGATGTTGGCGCGGGCGCTCCTAGCGCGTTCCTTCTGCTCCTTCATAAGAGAGGAGAAGCCTTCTTCGTCTATCCCCAGGCCGGACTCCAGTGCGATCTCTCTGGTCAAATCCACCGGGAACCCGAAGGTGTCATACAGTTTGAACACCTGTTCGCCGGACAGGTTTGAGGAGGACGAAGATCTGGCATCGGAGATCATCGCCTCGAGGATGCTGAGTCCGGAGTCAATCGTTGAGGAGAAGCGTTCCTCCTCAAGAGACACGACCTTTTTTATGTAATCCAGCTTTTCTGACAGTTCTGGGTATTCCGTCAGATTCTCGCGCGCGACAACTTCGCAGATATCGGAAAGGAAGTTTCCTTCAATTCCGAGCAGCCTTCCGTACCTTGCTGCGCGGCGCATAAGCCTGCGAAGGACGTAGCCCCTTCCTTCGTTTGAGGGAACGACTCCGTCAGAGATCAGGAAGCAGGTTGACCGGATATGGTCAGTGACCACACGGAGCGCAATGTCGTCTTTGTGATCCGCTCCGTATCTTTTCCCGGCTTTATCGCTTATGGCGTTCATTATGTTCCGTATGGTATCAACCTCAAACAGGCTGTTGACACCCTGCATCAGACACGCAAGACGCTCAAGTCCCATTCCGGTGTCGATGTTCGGCTTGGCCAGACGGGTGTAGTTTCCTTTCCCGTCGTTTTCGAACTGGGTGAACACCAGATTCCAGAATTCCATGAACCTGTCGCAGTCGCATCCGGGCTTGCAGTCCGGAGAATGACATCCGAATTCTTCGCCCCGGTCAAAATAGATCTCGGAACAGGGGCCGCACGGACCGGAGCCGTGCTCCCAGAAATTGTCTTCTTTTCCGAGACGGACTATCCTTTCGGCCGGAAGACCTATGGTCTTGTTCCAGATGTCGAAAGCTTCGTTGTCGTCTGTGAAAATCGTCACCCAAAGCCTTTCTATAGGCAGACGGAGCACTTCCGTCACGAATTCCCATGCCCAGGATATGGCTTCCTTCTTGAAATAGTCTCCAAATGAGAAATTCCCCAGCATTTCAAAGAAGGTCCCGTGACGTGCGGTAAGTCCGACTCTGTCAATATCCGGCGTGCGGATACATTTCTGACAGGTCGTCATGCGGTGACGGGGAGGCTCTTCCTCACCGGTAAAGTATTTTTTCAAAGGGGTCATGCCGGCATTTATGAGAAGTATTGATTTGTCACCGTTCGGTACGAGTGAAAAGCTTTTGTGCCTCAGGTGCTCTTTCGATTCGAAAAACGAAAGATATTTTTCTCTTAAATCATTCAGTGAAGTCCATTCCATGACGAATGATCCTTTCGGTTAAGTGATAGGCTGCGGAAAAGATGTGCCGGATGCCGTCAGATACCCTTCCGCTACAGTCTGTTATTTTATCATAGAGGACGGTATAAGTCAATATTGGAGGGTGTCCTCAAAGGGGACACCGCGTCCGCTACAAACACCGAGGTTCCGGGTTTCACAGCCAGGGTTTAAGAAGCACTGGAAAAGCCTGAGGCAGGGCCTTCAAACTTCCGGATTTGTTGACAAAACAATTCCCCTATTGTAAAATTATTGCGGACTTAAAACGGGCCTTCAGGAGGGGAAATGGATCTATTTATCGTTTGCAGCGCACATGAAACGGACAGAGATAGGCAGAGCGCGAAAGAGCCCCCCACCCTTTCGGGGAAAGGAATGGCGGAAGCTGAAGCGCTGGGGCTGCGTTTTGCCGGAACGTCACTGGACGCCATCCTTTGCGGGCCGCTTATTCCTCAGATAGAAACGGCATGCCGTATCGCGATGCATCAGCCGAAGAAAGAAATCGTGATAATCCCAGATCTTATAGAAGCCGGTTATTACGGACGGCTGCCGGAAGCAGATTTCCAGAAGGATTATTATGAAGAAATAAAAATCATACGCGAGGACCCGGAAACGACCGGAGGACCGGCTGAATTCAGCAGGCGGGAATCCGTCGATGTTCAGGAGAGAACTATAAGGGCCAACAGGGTAGCGAAGTATCTGAGGAACAAGTATTCCGGAAACGAAAAAGTGCTTGCGGTCACCTCGCCCATATTCTGCGGGGCGGATCTGATTCCCGCGGTGATGGGGGCATATCCAAGCGAAGCGCGGTTCAAAATGGCATTTGCCGCAGACCATGCATCAGTCTGTGAGATCTGCCTTTCGGAATTCGGGGAACGCCAGTACTGCCGCAGGATCAACGATATGACGCACTTGAAGAGTATCAAGGAAGGAGAACAGCCGGAGCGGGAGGACTGATGTCCCGCCCGTCCCGGAAACGGAGTTATGAAAGTATATCTTGTAAGACACGGGGAATCAAGACAGAATGTGGATGATACGGAGAATCATCCGTACAGACCGGAAGTCGAACCTTATGAAAACTGGACGTATAATGACTGGTCGCTGACAAAACACGGAGAAAGGCAGGCGGATCTGGTTGGCAGGCGTCTGGCAAGCGTGGACTTTGACGCGATCATGTGCGGGCCGCTTCACCGTCAGATAGCTACGGCATACGGAATTATACGCCATCAGAAACGATGCAAAAAGCTAGAGATAATTAATGATCTGCTTGAAAAGGGCATTCACAGCTATGCCGGAATGCCGATTGAACTATTGCGGTCATTTTTCCCAGATATGGAGATAGTTCCCTGTCCCAACCCAACTCCGACGGGCGGGAAATTCACTTATTCCCTTGAGGAAATGTACGATATGGTGGAAATGAGAGAAAGGGGACGCAGGATCGAAAAATACCTTACCGAAAGATTTCCGGATAACGCGACGGTGCTTCTGGTCTCGTCCGGCGATTTTATGGGAAGAAGCCTTATCCCGTGTCTTATGAGACTTCCCGATCAGGTAATAGACATATGCACGACATTTTCCTGTCACAACGCAAGTCTCTCCAGGATAGACCTGGCCAGCGACGGGAGACGTTCAAGCTGCAAACTGCTTAACGATACCGCGCATCTTTATGTTCCGGAAGAGGATATCCCTCTGCTGCAGAACTCATAACTCACTGCCTAAAAGCAAAAAGCCGTTCAGCCTTTAAGGCCGGAACGGCTTTTTTCAGTTGTACGCCCGCCATGGGCAATAGCTTGGTGGTGAAAGTCCACTACACGCTTGGTAGTAGGAAGTGTTAGCCGAACGGCAAGGGTGTCCGCGAGACGGAATCTGAAGGAAGCCGCAGGCAAAGTTCCGAGCCGACGAACAG
>JAGDBK010000004.1 GCA_017959065.1 Clostridia bacterium
AATGGAGATTTTAAAATATTACAGAATCGATATCGGAGTTATCATCATTTCATTCCTGGTAATCACAGCGCTATGCTGTATATTTACGATTTTTTCACTTATCAGAACATACAGAAACGATACAAGTGAACTGTTAAGATAAAGCATTGAGCATCTCCGTTTTTTTGCTTTTGCGGTTATTACGGCAGGGAAGCAATAAATGCCTCCCTGCCGATTTAGTCTGATCATATCTCTTTCTTTTTCCTTCCTCTTATGCTCGGCAACGGCGTTACTTTTTCCTCGATAACTATACCGCCGCCGAATATTATTTCAGCCTTTCCGTCCGGGAATACTTTTACGCACTCGATTGTCTGCCGCACTATCGTGTCATCATATTCTTTCATTCCGTTCTGGAGACTTTCCACTTTCTCCGAAATCTGTCTGACACGGGCTTCGGATCCTTCGTCCGCTTCCATGGCAGCTTTAATCGTTTCGATCTGTGAGTTCAGCTGTTCGATCTCATCGGATATTTCCTTGAATTCCGCGTCTTTTGAATTGACATCACCGCCGTCAGCGACGGTTTCGTTCACCAGATCCATCATTTTGCGGTTAAGAGCGTCTATACGACGGCTGAGGAGGTCGATTTTTTCCGTTCCTCCGCTCATTCCCAGAGCCTCGTTCAGTGAAACCTTCAGGAGTGTTTTGTACGTTCCGGTGTCTTCCCTGTATAGCCGGTTTACCGCCCGGACAATCGCGTCATGCAGTTCGTTTTCGGGGACAGAAGGGCTGCATTTGCAATACTTGCTTCCGTTCTCGAGCCTGTTTGTACAGCGCCAGACAACCTGTGAATTTCCGCCACGCCTCCATGTGCACCGGCGGAATCTGGATCCGCACCCTCCGCAGTGTACGATTTCCGAAAGCGCGTATCTCGAATATTTGCTTTGAACCGTCATTGCCTTTTTCCGCGCGGACAGCGGGATGGAGTTTCTTTTGATCAGTTCCTCCTGCGCTTTGTTGAAGTCCTCCCTGGATACGATCGGCTCGTGACAGTTATGCACAAAATACATCGGAGCTTCTCCGGTGTTTTTCTTCTGCGCCTTCGATATACAGTCGATCGTAACAGTTTTCTGCAGTATTGCGTCGCCGCAGTATTTCTCGTTACGAAGGATGTTCTGGATGGTGGAAACTGACCATTTCTGCTTTCCGCACTTTGTTTCAACACCGTTTTCAAGCAGCTTGTCACGTATCTCGCGTAATGTTAAACCTGCTATAAACATCGTGAAAATGCTGCGAATGATATCTGCTTCTTCCGGCACTATCTCCGGCTGTCCGTCAGCGCCTTTGCGGTATCCGACGAGCTTATTGTAGTTGTACTGGACCTTTCCTTCTTCAAAGTTCTTTCTGATCGCCCAGGTAATGTTTTTTGACATGCTTTCCGATTCCGACTGCGCAAACCCGGCGTAGATGACCAGATACAGTTCGCTGTCCGTTTTCAGCGTGTCTATGTTCTGCTCTTCGAATATGATTCCGATGCCTCGTGCTTTCAGCATGCGGACATATTCAAGGCACTCAACGGTGTTCCTGGCAAATCTGGAGACTGATTTTGTGATGATATAGTCGATCTTTCCGTTCAGGCAGTCCTTGATCATGCGGTTGAACTCGTCTCGGTGCTTGACCTGGGTACCGCTTATGCCTTCGTCAGCGTAGATCCCCGCAAGACACCATTCCTTGTTTGCAAGGATCATTTCGGTGTATACCTTTTTCTGAGTGTTGTAGCTGGTGAGCTGCTCTTCAGAATCTGTAGATACGCGACAGTATGCGGCAACGCGTTTCTGCTGATACTTGTCCTTGTCAACCAGGAACTTATTCTTCGGCGGGATAACCGTAACCGTCTTTTTCGGTATCTTCCTTACTTCCATCCTTTCCTCCGATCTTTATGTTGTTTTTAGTTATTATCTGTATGTCGCCTTCACCCAACCGCACGGACAGCACCAGCTCGCCGAACAGTCCCGGATCGAATCCGCCCTTAATCTCTACGCGCCGTATCTTCCTTTTCAGCTCCTCGGTCGCGTGCGCTGACGCCGGATCGAGTCTGGAGTATGATTCGGCAGCGATCGCGTCAATGAGCCGGGCCACTTTCTCTTCATCAGTGATACCTTCGGAAATCTCGGACTCGAGATCCTCCTGCAGCCTGGATTTGGTTTCGTCGTTCTTTCCGTCGTTTTTCACGGGATCAAGCAGACGGTCATTTTTCAATATACGAGACATGAGACGCATAATACCTTCAAGAAGATCCGCGTCGCAGATCCCCACCTTTTCTCCGCATTCCGGGTTTAAGCAGGTCCAGATCACCTTCGTTTTATACTTTTTACTGAATCTCCTGCTCATCGGATAACCGCATTCAAGGCAGCGTACATGATTTTTCACGGCGGATATTTCCGGGTTCAGATCTCCGGGAATGGAGGTCTGACGCGTTTTCTTGGCCGAGACCGCTTCGTTGAACAGATCGTCGTCCACAATTTTGTCGTACTCGCTGTCGCCCAGATATTTCGTGTTTTCGATTATCCTGGCGACTCTGGCTTTTCCCCAGTCCGTCTTCTTTTCCGAGTAAGGCACTCCGGCATGGGTGAGCCGTTCGGCAATCTCTTTCAGGGTGGCGCCGTTGACGTAATCCTCGTAGATGTTCCGGATAACGTTCGCCTCGTTGTGTTCGATGACCAGCTTTCCGTTTCTCATCGTGTACCCGAAGGGTATATATCTGTTCTTCTTCATGTTCTTTTTCCTCACAGCGGTTCGGTAAACCTCAGTCCGCCTTTTACCGTGAATTCAACGTTATCATTTCCGTTAATTGTGACTCTTTCAACGATGCCGTCAAAAAGTGATTTTTTGAATGATCCGAGCGGTTCGGCAAGAGATGAGATCACGCTGTCAAGTTCCTTCAGCCCGGACAGCTTGTCGTCCAGGGCAGAAGTGAGCATTTCGCTTCTGTCTCTTTTCAGCTCTGATATCTTCTGAGTCAGTTCCCGCGACTGCATATGATAAACCTCGGTCGCGAGGTATCCCTTTGAGTTGAGCTGTTCGAGCATCAGAAGCTTGGAGTTCAGATCGGCGATCTGGCGGCTCGCGTCGAACGCCTGTCCATTGCCTCGTCTGCCGGCGTTTTTCGCCTCCTCGAGCAGAGCAATGCTCTTTGAAATAATGCTATCTTTTCCGAACCGGAGCTTGTTCACCATGGTTATGAAAGCATCTTCGATCCGTTCCTGCCGGATGTAGTGCGACGGGCACAGCTCTCTGCCTTCGAGATGCTTTGCGCACGCCCAGTAGACCGCGCCGTTCGATTTTTTTCTATTGAAGAAGCAGCCGCATTCACAGCATACGATTTTCCCGCTGAAGACACGTTCTTCAGGTTCAGCCGTCTCGCCTGTGACGATTTTCTCGCGCCTTGCCTTCATGATTTCGTTTGCCCGGTCGAAGATCTCCCTTGGGACGATTCCTTCGTGAGAACCCTCGATATAGAACCGGTCTTCTTCTCCGTAGTTTCGCTTCTGTCTGTACGGCAGCACGTCGGTATGATATGTTTTCTGACAGAGGTAATCGCCCTTGTACTTCTCGTTTTTCAGAATATACTTGATCGCGGTAGACTTCCACGTGTTATTTTCTCTGCTCGGAATTCCTTCTTCATTCAGCATGCGTGCAATTTCATGTGTTGATTTTCCTGAAAGGTAGGCTGAAAAGATACGTTCGACTGTTTCTGCTTCCGGATCGTATCTGACAAGCGTTCTGTCGATCAGTCTGAATCCGTATGGCGCGTTTCCGTCTATGAAGTCCCCGTCCGCCATACGCTTTTTGTTCGCATTACGCAGACGGATTGACGTCTCAACGGATTCTTCCTCGGCTATGGCCGCGAACGTGTTGAGAAGCATCTCGTCACCCATTGACAGGGTATAGATGCCTTCCTTTTCAAACTGGACGCCGACTCCGAGGATTTTCAGCTTTCTTACGAACTCCAGCGCTTCCTTTACGTTTCTCGCGAATCTTGAGACCGACTTTGTTATGATCCGGTCGATCTTCCGTTTCTCACACATACCGATCATCCGCTGAAACTCGGGCCTTTTGTTCGCGCTTGTTCCGCTGATTCCCTCGTCCGCGAAGATGTCCACCATCTCCCAGTCAGGATTCCGTTTGATCAGTTCCGTGTGGACTCTGATCTGTCGCGCGTAGGAGTTGAGCTGATCGGCGGAATTCGTAGACACGCGGCAGTAGGCGCAGACTCTCTGACGTGAGTTTGCCTTAAGAAGCGCCTGGTTTATAACGGTAATGTCGGCCATTTCATCAACTCCTTTCCTTTGCGCGTTTCACGCAACACAAG
Organism: Clostridia bacterium; assembly: GCA_017959065.1. GTDB lineage: Bacteria > Bacillota > Clostridia > Oscillospirales > CAG-272 > RGIG2161. The sequence goes on from JAGDBK010000004.1 coordinate 4,349, forward strand.
AATAAACATTTTTTCTCACAAGTCCAGAGAGAATCCCGAGAAAAAGCGGGAATTTCGAAAGTTTTCTGATTGTTCAAAGATTCCCGCATTCCTGACGGTGCGAATGACTGTAAATGTTTCTCACACCCGAAATGCATGCTCCAGACA
>JAGDBK010000005.1 GCA_017959065.1 Clostridia bacterium
CAGAACGCTCTTGACGCCGTTTTCGTAATAGAAGTGTATGTTCTTATAGATCTGCGCGAAGTTCGGGAAAGTCGACGGGAAGCTGTGATAGTTCATCGTGAAGTCGAGCACTGCCACGTTTCCGCATGCCTTCGTCCATGCCGCCAGATCCTCTCCTGCTCCCTTGTTCACTTCGCAGGTTGCGTCTCCTATGCCGTGAGCGCAGCAAAGGTATGGTTCCGCGAAATACACTTTGAGATTGTCCGAATACTTCTCAAGCGCCGGCTTCCTGGTCTCATTGATAGCCACCGTGCTCAGCGTGATCCCGTCCTTAGCGAGTCTGTCCGCAAGCGAGTTCAGCATTTCGGAGTATGCTTTCGTCTCTCCCTTGCAGTTATCGCATCTGCACCAGTCAGCTCTGTTGCATACCACGAACGCTTCGCCGTCTTCGGTTTCCTTCAGGGCGTCGTACAGTTTGTCCTCAAGCGCCTTGTCAGAGAAGCACGGCGTTCCGTCGGGTTCCGCCAGCGCGTCTATGTTGTCCCTTATGTAATCCGAATAGTCTATGCCGTCAGTGACCGTATAAGCGAATGCGCTCTCCGATCTCAGATCTATCCCGCCCGGTATGTGAAGCACGCTCTGTCCTTCGTATTTCCCGTTCTTTATGCCGAGATATTCAGACGCGAACGCGTCGACGGCAATGCCCGTCGCGAAGTCGCCGCTTCCGGCTATGATTATCTTCTTACCTTCGCTCTTTAACGTGTATCCCTTTTCCCCGAGATCACCTGCGTCGTATCTCGCTGTCTTCCCTATTACGATCTCGCAGTCCTTCGCTTCGGACGAATCGTCCGCCATCGGTATATCCTTGCCGGTCATTGCGAAAATATATCTGCGGATGTTCATCGCGTATTCCTTTACCTTGTCCGATGCGTCCGCCGGATATATGACCGTATATTCCCCTATGTCCGTACCGTCTATGTCGATCACGACCTCGTCGTAGCATTTCAGGTATTCCGAGCTGATCACGTGTATGTTCTTCGGCGCGCTCAGCGACGCGACCGTTCCTTCCGGATGATCCAGAAGATCATATCCCAGGCACTCGTTGAAGAAGTACAGCGCCGCGTTCCACGCTCCCATAGCGTCCGACGCGCAGAGTATGTACCTGTTGTCCGTCGACGTGATCACGAATCCGTTGACCCCGAGCAGCTCCTCGTCCACCTTGTAGATGCCGCCTTCGCTGACCCTGTCCTTTACCTTTCCTATCACTGTCGAGGTGTTGCCTATGAATATCTCCTTATCCCTCTGTTCCTGTTCGCCGATATACAGCTCCGGTTCCGCTCCCGTAGCCTTCTTTAGGGCATCCCGGAACGCCTCCGGCACCTCTAGTCTTGAACTTGAGCTCTGCGTCCAGAATCCCGAATACGTGATCCCGTATTCCGCTTCCCCGTCCTTCACGATTTCGACCGTCCTTTCAGCGTCCATGCTCGCGAACGCCAGTATCCCCACACAGGATACTATCACTGCCGCGATTGATAAAAACACTATCAGCTTTTTCATTCCTTCTGCCCTTCCTTACTTCTGTATTCCTATACTGTCCGTATCGATCTTTATGAATCCCGGTATATCCCTGTATACTCTCGAGTCTTCTTTCAGCGCGTAGTTACCGTTTTTCAGGTCGGCGAATCCGGGATCCTTGCCGTAACGTATATTGGACTCAAATGTCCCGTAAACGCGGGCAGGCCCGGAAGGATGGGTCACTCCGTCGAGTGTGACAGCGTCCTTGTATATATCCTCGATCTCGTCGGGAGAGATGATCTCCTCCAGCAGATGATCCGAAAGGTATGTGATATTATCCCTTACTATCCCGTATGAAGGAGTCCCCGGGTCATCTATGCAGTACCTGGAACTGTATCCGGTGTGTTCGATCATAAGAAGATTCTGAGGCACCGCGAACCTCTGATAGTCCGAAAGATATTTGACCTCTCCGGTCAGATACCCCCACATCGATCCTTTCGGATACTCGATGGCTCCGTGTCCGAAATCGTTGCCGACGGCGCGCTGGTCATATGTTATGGGAGTGTCACCGACATTGATCATTATATTGTTCTCTATTGTGTTCTTCTTTCCGCCGCCGATCGAAAATCCCGTCCCGGCAATATTGACCAGTATGTTCCCGTAGCACCACTGCCCCGAGAGCATATCGTCAAGATAAATCGCGCACGGTCCACCGCCGAACGTCGTGTCTATTACGTTCTCGATAAGGTTGAAACGGATGACGTTGCCCCACCAGTCCCATCTTCTGCCTGAGTACACCGCGCCTGCGTCGCTGGTCTGGTTGCAGACGTCATGAATGTAATTGTATTCGATGAGGGAACTCGAGCAATTGAAGGCTACCGCCTCATGAGGGCTGTTGAACATCTCATTATGCGAGATCGTATATCCGACCCCGTATGCGGTAACGGCTGCTCCGTATACGGTATATGTCTGGGACCAGTCGTGTATTATGTTGTTCGAAACCACCGAACAGTTGCTGTACTGATCTTTTGCCCTTCCGCCGTTTAGGAACACGCATCCGGAGCCGAGATTGTAAATCTCGCAGTTCTTAACGGTGATGAAAGCGCCGACGAGGTCTACAGCGTATCCGCCGAGATCCCTGAAGACGCATCCGTCAACTGTAATGTGATTCGTGTCATTTGTCTTCTGTGTCTTTCCTGAAATAACAGTTGCCCTTCCGTTTTCGAAAGTAATCCCCTCGAACGAAAGATATGAGGCATCGTTTATCATGATCCAGTCTTCGGCAAACTGTGAGAATGAGATCTTCCTTTCCTTCAGATCGCCGTCGGGATAGTAATAGAGCTTCCCTTTTCCGACATCCCAGTAATACTCTCCGGGAGCGTCCAGCTCGCAGAGAAGATTGTAAACATAGTATTTCGATCTGTCGGTTTTTTTGTATTTTCTCCCGTCGAATACCAGACTTGACTTCTCGACATCGATGCTGATCGCATCATCGCTCAGATTGATTGCATCCCAGTCTATTTCCGGATATCCGTAGTATCTGGTTTTCTCCGCGGCCCACTTCTCCGCCTTTCCTTCCGGAACGGTCAGATAAGGGTCTTCGCCCTCAAACACGTAAAGCTTCGTGATCTCGTATCCGGAATTGGGCCATCTTGCCACTGTCTGGCGTTCATTGTCCACATAAAGCTCCTGCCTGTATGAAAAGCAGTCCCATCCGCCGGAATATGTTTTATCATCATCGAGATCATAGCATCCGGCGGCTTTCAGGTCGGCTTCGAGAACGTTCTCTTTAGCTGCATCGTCCGGCAGTTTTGCCTTTACCTCCTCAGATGCCGGGACGAACAGCGACGGATCTATCGAGACCCCGCCGTCGAAAAATACGCTTCCGGCTTCCTTGGCCCGGTATGCGATGGGCTTGCCTTCCTCTCCGGAGTCCTCGGGAGTAAAAACCGTCTGTGAATCCACACGGTAGACTCCGGGCAGAAACACGACCTCTACGCCGCCGTCAGGAAGACCGTTTTCTGTCTTGTAGGCAAGGACAGCAGCTCTTGCGCCGTCCAGTGTCGCGAGGGGACTCTGCTCGCTGCCGTCGTTTGAGTCGTCTCCTTCGGGCGAGACATAGAATGATTTTCCGGCCGGTTCCTTCTCTCTATCCCCCGCCGGATCACCGGTGTTTTTGTTATCATCCGGGCCCGCATCCGGAGCTCCGCACGACCAGAGACCGAATGCCGACAGAACAAATACAGCCAGCAGAAAGCATGACATTATACGCTTCATGTGCCTCTGTCACCTCCGTAAGATCAAATCATCGTTTTTCTGGCTTTCAGATTAGTTTTTTGCCTTCCTTAAAAGCAGACGCTACCATTTTCCCAATAATATGGTATGAATGGTTGAAAGGGTCGAAGCAAACTATGCCAGCTTTTTCGATGTCTACTTTTCCGCCGGTCATCACGCTCTCATCCACACTGACATTGACGATCTCGCCCCTGAGGACGCAGGTCGTACTGTTATAGTCCTTCACTCTGCACTCCATGCATACCGGGAGCTCCTTTATCACGGGAGCGTTGACAAATCTGCTTTTCTCCTCCGTGAAGCCCGCCTTCTTAAATTTGTCCGGATCATCATTACAGCTGACGATCCCTACAAAATCGCATCCGGTTATATGGGCAGCGTCAGCCATGCTGACTGTAAACGCCCCCGTCTTCTCAAAGTTCCTGCACGTTTTATGACCGGGAGAAAGACAGACCGAAATCTCATCTGATTCGCTGATCCCTCCCCAGGCCGCATTCATTGCGTCCGGGTTTCCGTTCTCGTCATAGGTAGCAATTATCCACACAGGCTGAGGCAGGCTCAGCGGTTTCGGACCGAAATCCACTCTGGACATGATCAACCTCCCGTTCTGACGCTGTATTCACTGCTTTGCAGTTTATCAGCGACTGTTATATTTTGATAATAATATCTATTCAAAAGAATTATATCATAAAGAAATATCGTATTCAATAAACGGGCGGCTGTAAAAAACCTTTTTTGGACGCTGTCAGGACAAATCCGGTCCGGTCTCATGAGGGCCTCTCCCCGGAGCCGCGGAACGGTACTGTGTTCGGGAACGTTTCCGTTCCTTGAAGATTGACAAAAGACGGCTCAAAAACTATAATGTACCCGGCGTATTCAGCCGATATTCATTATTACGGGGAGGATCCAGATGTCATCAGCCGTAAGAAGAGCGCTTTGCGCAGTCATATCCGTCTCAATCGTCATTTCTTTGGCTTCGTGCATCGGCAGCGGCATTGAAAACGATGCAGATGATACCTCGGCGGGTACGGACGAGTCGACCGTGTCCTTTAATGAGACAGAGCCGGAATATGAAAGCGACTCGCTCCCGGGGTCTCTGGATTTCGGTGAAGAGACCGTAGTCGTGCTGTCGCACAGTATCTACAACGATGAAGGAATTGCGGATAATCTTCCGGAATTCACTGTAGAGGATCTCATGAGCGAACCGGTCAACGATTCTCTGTACAACCGGAAGATCAGCGTTGAAGAAAGGCTGAACATAAAGATCAACAACGTCCAGGTGCGCAAGAGCCAGATGGAAGAAGAAATGAAAAAGCAGTTCGATTCCCAGGACGATATGTACGATGTGGTGATATCCTCCGCGCACTCCATTTCATCATACGTGCTCGACGGACTTCTTACGGATCTTTACGAGCTTGACTACATAGATTTCAGCAAGCCATGGTGGTCTGACAAATTCAACAGAGAGGCGGAGATAGAGGGTTCCCTCTACATGACGACCGGTTCCCTTTCCCTTACGCTTCTCCGGAATCTTTATACGGTCTTCTTCAATAAACGTCTGGCCGAAAACTACGGCGTAAGGAATACGGAGCTCTCCGAACTCTACTCTCTGGTGGAAAAAGGCGGATGGACCTTCGACAAGTTTGTCGAACTTGGCGGAGGGATATATGAGGACATCAACGGAAACGACACGGCGGATATGGAGGACGTTTACGGGATCATATACTCTGATTATCTGCCGCTGGATGCCATCTGGAGCGGGTTCGACATAAAGATTTTCACCAAGAACGAGGACGGATGGTTCGACTTTGCCGTCAACACCGACAAGCTTTATTCGGCGCTTGACAAACTCTACGATCTTATCTGCAACGTCAGGGGGAGCATCACCTCTTCCGGGCTGAAAATAGACTTCTACGATGACACTTCCAGACTCTTTGCCGGGGGAAGCGGGCTGTTTATGGTCAACTGGCTTGGAGTCGCGGAGACCCCGGAGCTCCGGAACATGCAGGATGACTACGGGATGCTCCCTTATCCAAAATATGACGAATCACAAAAAGAGTATTATTCATACAGTCACGACCAGTATACCGCATTCGCCATCCCGCTTACGAACGACAGGCCCGGCACCGCGGCAGCCATGCTTGAGGCCATGGCTTCCTATGCGTACAGGGACACCGTTCCTAAGTTCCTGGACGTGGCGCTTAAAGGAAAGTACATGTCTGACGCTGATTCCAGGAAGACAGTAGACACGGTGGTGAACGGGTTCATGCTGGATGCAGCATGGATCTATCTGGGGAATCTCGCCGTGGAATATCCCGCCTCATTCAGATATATGATAGCGGAAAGAAATCCGGCATTTTCATCCAACCATGAGAAAATGGCGAAAAAAGTCCAGCTGAACCTGAAAGTCTACAAATCGGTTTATGAAAACAACAATGCCAAATAATCGTTTCCGGGGAGCCCAGTTCTCCCCGGATTTTTGCCGAAAAAAAACGCATCGACTCATTTGACACCCATTTCCGTATATGATACAATTATTCAAAGATCTTTTCTTTTTCGGAGGCTGACATGGAACCACTAACCGGTGCCGCGGTCGTCGGACAGTCCGGCGGTCCTTCATCCGCAATCAACGCCACACTTGCCGGTGTCATCCGACAGGCCCTCAGTTACGGGGAGAACGGTCCGGTGACCAGACTTTACGGAATGAGGAACGGGTTTCAGGGTCTTTCCGGAGGACATCTGATCGACCTCTCGTCGTTTTTGTCCGAAACCGGAGAAAAAAAGCTTACGAATCTTAGGCAGACGCCTGACGCAGCCCTCGGATCGGGCAGGGTGAAG
>JAGDBK010000032.1 GCA_017959065.1 Clostridia bacterium
AATCCGGTGCGGCAAAAGCACGCCGCACCGGACCTGTGGATTATCGGATCATATCCTGCCCGAAAGGAAGAGCTCCATTTTTTTCTTTGCCAGAGCGCTCCCGGCATTTCTTCCCTCTCTGAACAGACTGTTGACATTGTACTTGAATCCCTCGGTGTTCTGACCGTTGAATCCCTTGCCGTAGGCGGCTATGAATTCAGTACAGATGTTGACCTTTGCGATACCGTTCTTGCACGCTTCGGCGACCTTGTCCTCGGGTGTGCCCGAACCGCCGTGAAGCACGAGCGGGATCTCGACCACGGCCGCGATCTCGCGAAGCCTGTCTATATTGATTTTGGGAGGTCTTACATAGAAGCCGTGAGCCGTGCCGATGGCTACCGCGAGACAGTCTACCCCGGTCCTCCTGACAAATTCCGCGGCCATCGCAGGATCTGTCTGATCGTCCTCGTCATTGCTTATATTGGCCTCGTTCCCAGCGAGCTTGCCGATCTCAGCCTCAACGGACGCGCCGTACTCCTTGGCTTTCTCAACGACTTTGCATGTGAGTTCCACGTTCTTGTCGAATTCCATCTTTGAAGCGTCTATCATTACGGAAGTGAACCCGGACTCGAGCGCCTCGACGACTTCGGAATACTCCTCCGCATGATCCAGATGGATCGCGATCGGAAGGTCGAAATAATCGGCGGCCATCTTCGCCATCGTAACGGCGTTCTTGTAACCGTCCATGAAATCCTTCTCAAACGGTCCGACCTGAAGGATAACGGGAACGTTCAGAGACTTGGCCGCAGACGCGACTGCGTATGCCGAGTCGTATGACCAGAATTCAAATGCGCCGACGGCATACCTGTGGGCTCTGGCTTCCTTAAGCATTTCTCTCATTGTAACAAGTGGCATATCGGTATACTCCTGTTCAGAATTAGATTAAAAGAATCATTCCAGTCCTTTTGTTTTATTATATCACTTTTTCCACTGATGAACACAGTCTGCGATCATCTTTTTGAGTTCATAAGCGCTCTGATCTCGTCAAAGGAGAAAACATACTTTCTGTCGCAGAACTGGCAGCACAGTTCGACCTCTTCCCTGTCGCCGGCTCCGGTCTTTTCCGCCATCATTTTTTCCAGTTCCTCCCTGCCGAGGCTCAGGATAACGCTTTCAGTCCTCTCTCTTGAACAGTTGCAGACATATCCGACCTGATATTCATCGAAAACATCGAACTGGATCTCCCCGAGCGCATATTCGGCGATCTCGCTGTTTTTCATTCCCGAATCGAAAAGTCCGGTCACCGAAGAAAGCCTTTCGGCGTTCTTTTCTATGGCGTCAACGGTCTCCGGATCCGCAAAAGGAAGCAGCTGTATCATCACGCCGCCGGCCGCCCGGCACGAATAGTCGACATCGACCAGAACTCCGAGCGCGCACAGCGTAGGCACCTGTTCGCTCACGGCATAATATGAGGCGATATCCTCGGCTATCTCACCGCTGACAAGATCGACCGTTCCGAAATAGGGTTCCCCCTTGCCTGCCTTGCGTATGACCGACAGTTTTCCTGGCCCTACCGCCGAACCGACATCCAGTTTTCCGTTGCTCTTTTTCGGTACGTCAGCCCCCGGGTTGTCTATATATCCGCGCACGTTGCCTTTGAAATCCGAACATGCCAGTATTCCGCCGGCAGGTCCGTCACACTTTATCCTCACGGTGATGGCATCGCTCTCTTCCCCGAGCATAGACCCCATGATCGAAGTTGCCGTCAGAAGTCTCCCGAGCGCCGCCGAGGCAGTCGGAGTCGTATGATGATATCCTATCGCCGTGCCGACTATCTCAGTTGAATTAAGTACAGTTATCCTTGCGCTGCCGTCTTTTGTCATCCCGCGCAGGATCATTGATGATTCTTTGCGTTTTTCACTCATTTTTACCGATCCCGTTGCCCTTCCTTAAAACAAAATGCCATCTTTCGCTTTTCACGTCGGGATTCTCTCTTCCGAATCCGGAAAAGACACCGCATTTTTCCAGCCCGCAGTCAGTCGCGGCCCTGCTTATAGTTCTCATCGAAAAGCAGTGCTCCCTCTGGTATTCGTCGTGTCTTGTATATGTGCCGTCGGGATTGCGTTCGAACATCGAAAGATAGAAACTGCAGTTCCCGCTTCGCTTGCTGTAATAGTTCTGCCAGCCGCAGTACGTGCTGCCGTCGTCGAAAACGAACGCGTTTTTCCCGAAACAGTTTTCAAACTTGTATGGGGTATTCACGTCAAAAATGAAAAGCCCTCCCGGATACAGGTAGTTTTCTGCAAGAGAAAACACTTTTCTCAGTTCCGAAATGTCAGACAGGTAATTGATAACGTCAAGCACGCATATTATCGCGTCCACTGTCCCGTAGAGTTCAAACTCCCTTATGTCCTGATTCAGCCATAAAACGTTTTTTTGGTTCATATCCGAAGCTTTCTGCGCCGCTACCGAAAGCATGTCCGCGGAGATATCAATCCCTGTCATGTCGTATCCGCGGCCCGCCAGTTCCAGAGTCATCGATCCGGTGCCGCAGCCGAGGTCAAGCACTGAATTCACCTTTCTCCCGGCATAATCGGAAAACAGATCCTCGTAAAAATCCGCCCATGCGGAATAATCAATGCTGTTATTGAAACTGTCATAGAACCGCGACAATTCTCTGTAAATCATCAGCATAATACCTCCGGTACGTTATTGTTCTGCCGGTCACCGTATTACCCGGGACTGCGTACCTTATGATTACCTTATTATATCAAAAAAGCTGCGGTTATTATCCTAATTTCGTCAAAACGTCAATTCTTATCCGTCACGCAAACGGAACCGGTAAACGGATTTATGAGCATCAGTCCGGGCACACCGTCAGCTGCCCTCGTTCAAATATGGAACAATCTCCCGTAAAAGCGTCAGAAAAAGACATTTTCTATGCGTTTTTCTCAAAAAACGATGATTTTTCTCTTTTTCTCCCGTTGACTCTTGCATCAGTGCAAGAGTTATAATGAATTGAATGATTTTTTTAATCTCAAGGAATAATTGATCAAGCGTAGCCTTGAGTAACAGGAGGTAAAGATGGCTGTTTGCTATAACAAACTGTGGAAACTGTTGATCGACAGGAAAATGACAAAGACCCAGCTTTGCCAGATGGCGAATGTCAGCACCAACGCAATGGCCAAACTCGGCAAGGATGAGGACGTCCGGGTCGAGGTCCTCGTAAGGATCTGCGAATCTCTCGGATGTTCTTTCGACAGCATTATGGAAATTGTTCCGGATAAAGCGCGGTAAAACAAGAATCATTTCTTCATTTTGAATCGATTCGGGTTCTGAACCCTCCCCGGCAAATTAATGTGTTCTTTATGCTCGATCCGGCTGAAAATGTGCGGATTTTCCCAAGAGCGTGCCGTTCAACGCCACGATCTGAAATACCGCAGTATTATTCATGCCCTTGCTTCCGTAAGATTTCTTTACGGCGGTGAGAAAAGCAGCCGCCGTCATAATTGATTCGATCTCAGGAAGGTGAAATACACTTGGAAAAGCCAGAGAATCTGCTGCCGATAGGTGTCGTCGCAAAGAGTTTCGGCGTAAACGAGAGCAGTATCCGCAGAATGGAAGAAGCCGGGATCCTTTCACCAGCGTATATATCAAAAGAATCAAAGTACAGATACTATGACAGCGACAATATTGCGCGCATCGCTTTGATTCTCTCGCTCAAGTCTTTCGGCTTCGTAAATGAAGAGATACGCAACCATCTTAATCATCCGGGGGACTATACTGAATTATACAACATACTCATCGAAAGGCAGGACGCCCTGAATCTGCTTATCAGTCAAATGAAACGCCGCTTAAAGTCTTCAAGCTTCGATGAATTCGAGTTCAAAGACTTCTCTGCAGCATACTGCCTGACGAAAAAAGTAAAAATGATACCGTCGAGAGAAGGAATCTCTTCAATTATAAAACAATCGGTTTTTGAAGCGGTCAGAGACAAATACCCTATTGATTACTCGCATTCGGTCCTGATCGTCACGGAGTGTATGGACTTCAGGCAATACCGGCGGAACTGCCTGCAGGATCTTCTCTTTTGTATCCCGCTTCGGGAGAAAACAAGCGAGGAAGACATCAGATTTTTCCAATCAAGGAAAGTCGTTTCCGCAGCCTGGAATTCCCCCGCCAAAGGTTTTGAGTCCCTGATTCCAAAGGTTGATCAGCTGTTTCGCATGCAGAAATTGAAGCAGAGCGACGCCCTTTGCGCGTCTTACGATGTCGGCAGTTTTCAGGGAGACGGTATCGCTTCCGATGATACCATAATGCATATTCTTATTCCTTTCGAGTACGCACCGTGACAATGGAATTGACAGAACCTCCTGACGGCACGGAAATGGTAAAAGCCCCATAAGTCAGACTTGAAAATAATAATTCAAGACTGCTTTATGGGGCTATTTTCAAGCTACGGTTCATTGATACGCTGTATCTTTTTCAAGTCTTCTGAGCGCATCCTGATTTGTGCCTGTTATCATCTGGAGTTTTTCACATGATTTCATTTCCGTACAATCTCCGCATGTTTCAAGCTTTTTATTCACGGCGCACTGACGGATCGGACACATGTGATCACAGAACGGTGTCTTCGCACCCGGGACCCGACATCCGGAACAGTTGATCATCTCCGGAGTGATCTTGACACCGTTCAGCGCCGACCATTCTTCAGCGACTTTCCGCCGCAGTATGTCATCATTTTTAACTGTTGCTGTACGAGCCTCGCAGGTTTCACAATCCAGCCCGCAGTACGCAATTAATTCTTTCATGATCTTTTCCTTCCATATTTGTCAGAATGAGGCCTGCACATCAGTATAGCGTTTTTGAGATGCCGGCAGTTATGCTGCCCGGCATGAAAATGCCCGCAGGCCCCTCTTCCCCTGTCTTTTGTGTCATTGACATTTTCCAGTCTTTCTGAGGCTCTCCCCTGACAGAAACGTTATTCTGCGGTGTGTTCGGCTTGGATATTCCCCCGCTACTCCGGATCATAAGTCCAGATCGAATAATACTGCGGCCACCAGGCTATCCTGAGACCGTGTATCCATGCAAGTTTCTCCCGGAACAGCCTGTTCCAGCCGGGACGGTTTTTCAGAAGATGTCCGCTCTCCTGATCGCACCAGTATATAAGCGTGACGGGATGCTTCAGCGTCCCCTCCAGCTGTTCCAGAAAAGCAGCGAAAGTTTTCGGCAGGAACGGTCTGGCCAGGAACAGCACAGTATAGGGATCATAATCCAGATCGAAAGCGTCGCCGACGATGACATGTACATTCTCGTACCGCTCTGCCCAATCGGCCGCCATGGCTCCGACATCCCCGTTATGCTCTATTCCGAAAATCTGACACGGGCTCTTTTCTCTGATTAGGGAAGCAAGTACCCGGCCTTTTCCGCACCCTATATCCAGAAAAACATCCTCGGGGCAGAGTGTCACATGAGAAAAGATCCGCTTCAGTATACTGTAATGCGTAGACTGCGAGCCTGTACCTCCGATACCCTTTTCGTTATCGCGGTATATGCTCGGAACATACTTTACGAGACTCCGGCCGCATATCTTTCTGTCAATAACCGCATCCGCGAGATTCATAATTCGATTGCCGACAGCTCCGGTTATTTTACTGACTATCTTTTTCATTTATCCGGTGCTCCTCTCAGTAAAAACTGTTTCGTATCTTTCCACTTTATGCTAAAATCGTGATTTTCAGCGTAGATTCAAAATCTCTATGGTGTGATGGTATGATTATTCCGTTAGAACATTAAGTCCTCGTTTAGTTCCGGAGAATCCATTGAAAGGAAAAACCCCGAAACCATTGAGATCCCGGGGTTTATTATCGATTTCAGCGACTGCGGAAAAACAGTTATCTCTTCGAGAACTGAGGCGCTCTGCGCGCGGCTTTGAGACCGTACTTCTTTCTTTCCTTCATTCTCGGGTCACGTGTAAGGAGACCGGCTTTTTTAAGAAGGGGGCGATAATTCTCATCGACAAGAAGAAGAGCGCGGGCTGCGCCGTGGCGGATCGCTCCGGCCTGACCGGAAATACCGCCGCCCTTGACGTTGGCAACGATATCGAACTTGCCGACCGTATCAGTCACGCCAAAAGGCTGGTTAACGATCAGTTTAAGGGTCTCGAGTCCGAAATAATCATCGATCTCGCGTCCGTTTATCGTAATGTTCCCTGTACCGGGATAAAGTCTAACGCGGGCTACAGAACTCTTTCTTCTTCCGGTTCCGTAGAAATAAGGTTTAGAACTAGTATACATTTTTATCTTCCTTTCTTTTACAGAACTTCGTAAGGCTCGGGCTTCTGAGCCTGCTGCTTGTGCTCGCTGCCGATATAGACTTTAAGTCTGGTCAGTTCATCGCTTCCGAGGGAATTCTTGGGAAGCATCCCCTTAACAGCTTTTTTGACCGCAAAGTCCGGATGGGTCTTCATGAGAGTCTTGTAGTTGACTTCCTTGAGTCCGCCGATATATCCGGAGTGGTGACGATAAAACTTTTCCTCGAGCTTTTTCCCGGTGAGGACGGCTTTCTCAGCGTTAACGATTATTACGAAATCGCCGCAGTCGACATGGGGCGTAAACTCAGCCTTGTGCTTTCCACGAAGCAGTGTGGCAGCAGCGGCGGCAGTCTTTCCCAAAGGCTTTCCCGCAGCGTCAAGAACATACCACTTACGCTCAATGGTTTCCTTTTTTGCCATAAAAGTGGACATCAATGATTCCTCCAGTTTCTATTCCTAATAAAATGACCTGAAATACTGTTGCACGGAAACGGGCATAGATATCCTCCCGTTCACCGCCCGACGATTATAGCATATCGGAATAGGCTTGTCAACTGTTTTTTCAACAAAAAATCGATTAATGCAATTTATTATGTCATTTCCTCGTAAATCCGCTGATTTTCTGCCTTTTCCATTCATTTTCTAGCAGTCAAAACCATTTTTACTGACTTATCCGGCAAATTCATACATTTCAAATCATTATCGTCACATAACAGATCTGTAATTTACAGTCACAAACCAGCAAATTCACTTTCGGATGAAGTAAACATCCACCCGCCAAGCGGGTGGCTTTTCACATGCGGGCAAAGCCCTCTGTTCTTCGCGAACGTGTAAACGCGTAATACGGTCTGCCAGTTGCGTAGAGACTGTTACTTGCTGCCCGTAAACGGGCCTTGATCTGATATCGTTAACTGTTCGCCAAGTTCATCTTCCTTTAACTGATTTTGGATATACTCCGCAATTCGGGTTTCGTTTTTTCCTACTGTATCAACATAGTAACCTTTACACCAGAATTCCCGGTTCCTGTACTTGTATTTCAGCTCCCCGAATTGCTCATATAGCATCGTGCTGCTTTTTCCTTTCAGATATCCCATGAAACTCGATACCGAAATCTTCGGAGGTATTTCTACCAGCATGTGTATGTGGTCAGGACACACTTCCGCTTCTATGATCTTTACTCCTTTCCACTCGCATAACTGCCGTAATACCTTTCCTATCTCGGCTTTCTTTTGTCCATAGAATATCTTCCTCCGGTATTTCGGTGCAAACACTATATGATATTTGCAATTCCACTTCGTATGTGATAGACTGTTTATGTCGTTAATGCCCATGCATTATCGTCCTCCTTTGTTGT
>JAGDBK010000033.1 GCA_017959065.1 Clostridia bacterium
ATAGAGAGCAGAAGTAGCTTAGTGAGGATAGACGTACAGGGCAGGCAGATAGCAATATATCATTAGCTGAACCGCCGCTTGCGGGACCGCATGAGCGGTGGTGTGGGAGGACGGGGGTTAGCCACCCCCTCCTACCCGATTTTCGAACCATATCGGAGCGAAGGTTTGATATTATAAAAGCTCAAGAATTATTTGAATAATAATTCATAATTATGCAAAAATATACCAATCAATTCGCGTCATCGGAAGCGCCGTGCTGTGAAAGCATGTGCATAGAGTCTGAAACTCCCGTTTTTGTCAGTTTGCGAGAATGTCAATTGACAAAAAACCATAATTGGGTTATAATTATTCAGAGTTGTTTCTGCGTGCATTTATCGTTCCGAAGCGCGGTACAGACCGCGTTTCCGGGTCAGGCATAAGGAGCAGACTGAGATCCTGTCCGGCGGACAGGGAAGAGATTTTCTGATCTGTTACATCCGGATTTTGAAAAAGAAAGGGCTGCGGGTCTTCCCGGAGATTTATGGGAAGCAATTCCGCGGCAGCACTGTCTATGAAGAAACTTATGATTGGCAATGAGGCGGTCGCCAGAGGCCTTTACGAGGCCGGAGTCAGGCTCGTTTCAAGTTATCCGGGCACTCCGAGCACCGAGATCACGGAGTTTGCCGCAAAATACGATGAGATATACGCCGAATGGGCGCCCAACGAAAAGGTCGCGCTCGAGGTGGCTCTCGGCGGGTCTATAGCCGGCGGCCGGACTTTCTGCGGCATGAAACATGTCGGTCTGAATGTGGCTGCGGATCCTCTTTTCATTACTTCTTACACTGGCATAGGCGGAGGGATGCTTATATGCGTGGCTGACGATCCCGGTATGCACTCGTCGCAGAATGAGCAGGACAGCAGACATTATGCAATAGCTGCAAAGCTTCCTATGCTTGAGCCGTCGGATTCCGCGGAATGCTGTGCTTTCGCCAAAGCGGCGTTTGATCTTTCCGAACGCTTCGACACCCCTTTCATACTCAGATCGTCGACCAGGGTCGCTCATTCCCAGAGTCTGGTGGAGATCGGTGAGAGGGAAGAGAGACCGTTAAGAGAGTATTCGAAGGACGCCTCAAAATATGTCATGATGCCCGCCAATGCAAGACCCAGACATGCGGTCGTGGAGGAGCGTCTTGATAAGCTCAGAGCATTTGCCGAGATCACTGCCCTTAACAGGATCGAGCTGAACAGCGGGAAACTGGGGATTATCACAGCCGGTTCATCGTACATATACGCGCGTGAATGCTTCGGCGAAGAAGCTTCATATTTCAAACTCGGAATGATCAATCCGCTCCCGCTCAAGTCGCTTGCGGATTTTGCCTCGAAATTTGAAAGAGTCATAGTGATCGAGGAACTGGATCCGGTCATCGAGACCCAGGTCAGATCGGCAGGTATAAAGAACGCGCTCGGAGGAGATGTCGAAGGAAAGAATCTGCTTCCTCTCACCGGAGAGTTTTCAAGCGAACTGTTAAAGGAGCTAATACTCGGCGAGAAGGCCGATTATGCGGAACTGCCGGATATGAACATCCCGCCCCGTCCGCCGGCTCTTTGTTCGGGCTGCCCTCACAGGGGGACCCTTTATGTCTTCAAAAAACTCGGCCTGACGGTCTTCGGTGATATCGGGTGTTATACTCTCGGAGCCGCGCAGCCGCTGGCGGCCATGGACACGACGCTGTGCATGGGAGCATCGATCTCCGCTGCCCACGGATTCAGCAAGATCAGGGGGGCCGAAAGCGCCGGAAAGACGGTCGCTGTGATAGGGGATTCGACATTCATGCATTCCGGCATGACCGGACTTGCCGATATAACCTATAACATGGGCATAATGACTGTGGTGATAGTCGATAACTCCATAACCGGGATGACCGGTCATCAGCAGAATCCTTGTACAGGTCTGACGCTGAAGAATCAGCCGACATACGCGATAAGCCTTGAGGCCGTTGCCGAGGCTCTGGGAGTTGAAAAGGCACACATCAGGGTCGTCGATCCGTATGACATTACCGCATTTGAGAACGTGCTAAAGGAAGAACTTGAAGCTCAGGTTCCGTCAGTGATAATCTGCCGCCGCCCGTGCGTCCTTCTCAAGTATGTCAAGGCTGCTCCTCCTCTTTCGGTCGATACAGAGAAGTGCAGGAGCTGCAAGGCATGCATGTCTATAGGCTGTCCGTCGCTTTCTTTTGTAAATCGCAAGGCTGTGATAGATGAAACTCTCTGCGTGGGATGCGGGGTCTGCAGCCATCTTTGCCGGTTCGGCGCGATCGGAGGTAAAAAATGAGAAAGAGCATTATGATCGTCGGAGTCGGGGGGCAGGGCTCGCTCCTCGCCGCAAAGATAATCGGCAGGGCAGCTGTCAGCCAGGGCTATGATGTGAAAGTGTCCGAAGTGCACGGCATGTCGCAGCGCGGGGGATCCGTAGTCACTTATGTGAGATACGGGGACAAGATATATTCGCCTATTATTTGCAGAGGAGAGGCGGATGTGATCCTGTCATTTGAACTGCTTGAGTCTGCCAGATGGCTCCCGTACCTGAAAAAGGGCGGAGTCATTGTCACCAGCGAGCAGAAGATAAACCCGATGTCGGTGATTACGGGGAAAGCGGCCTATCCCGAAGCAATAGTCGAGAAGCTTGAGCAGGCCGGCGCGGCCGTGGTCAGTGCCGATTCGCTCGACATTGCCAGGAAGGCCGGAAACGAGAAGGCTTCAAATGTAGCTCTCATAGGGCTGGGTGAGAAGTATTTCGGTATCGACAGTGAGATACTGAGAGACGCGGTGCGCACTTCGGTACCGGAAAAATTCGTGGAACTGAACCTCCGCGCCTTTGACCTCGGAGCCGAAGCAGCCGCGACATACAAAAATCAGTAATTAATAAGGAGCCGGAAATGAACAGGTATTTCAACGAATCCATGGAGACTGCTCCGAGACATCAGCTTTGGCATTTGCAGTCGTACAACCTTTCAAGAACTGTTTACCACGCGTACAACAACGTTCCGATGTACAGGAAACGTTTTGACGAGGCCGGCATCAGGCCCGAGGACATAAAATCCGTTGATGATCTAAAAAAGCTTCCGTTCACCTACAAACAGGATCTGAGAGACAATTACCCTTACGGACTGTTTGCGGTTACGCCGGACAGGCTTCAGAGGATACATGCATCTTCGGGGACTACTGGAAAGCAGACGGTGGTCGGCTACACCAAGCATGATATAGATGTATGGTCGACCTGCGCGGCGAGAGCTCTTGTCGCCGCCGGAGCTGAAGAAAACGATTTTGTGCACATTTCGTACGGCTACGGACTTTTCACCGGCGGACTCGGCCTGCATTACGGAGCTGAGATGGTCGGGGCGACTGTGATCCCGGCCTCAAGCGGCAACACGTCAAGGCAGATTACAATGCTTCAGGATTTCAAGTCGTCGATACTGTGCTGCACTCCCTCATACGCTCTCTATATAGCCGATGTTCTCAGAGACAACAATGTCGATATTTCCACTCTCAGCCTCAAGGTGGGCATCTTCGGCGCCGCACCCTGGACGGAGGGCATGAGAAAAGAGATCGAGCAGAGGCTTGGGATCAAGGCGTACGATATTTACGGTCTGTCCGAGATCTCCGGGCCAGGCGTGGCTTACGAATGCGAATGCCAGGGCGGCATGCATGTCAATGAGGACCATTTCATCATAGAGATCATCGATCCGGAAACGGGAGAGGTGCTTCCCGACGGGGAAAAAGGCGAGGTCGTATTCACCTGCATCACCAAAGAGGCTCTTCCTCTCATAAGGTACAGGACCAGAGACATCTCAAGCATTACCCATGAGCCCTGCCCGTGCGGACGGACTTTCGTCAGGATGAAGAAACCGTCAGGCAGGAGCGACGACATGCTCATCATCCGCGGCGTCAACGTATTTCCGTCTCAGATCGAGTCGGTCCTTCTCTCTGTCGGCCAGGTCGATCCGCATTATCTCATAATCGTGGACAGAAAGAACAACCTTGATACGATGGAGATCAAGGTGGAGGTCTCCCAGACTATGTTTTCCGACAAAGTCAAGGGGCTTGAGGATCTGAGCAAGACCATTTCTATGAAGATGCAGTCTGTCCTCGGCGTATCATCCAAGATAACATTTGTCGAGCCCGGTTCGATAGAGCGTTCCGAGGGGAAGGCGAAAAGAGTCGTAGATATGAGGAGCCTTCACTGACAGAACGGATTTCCGGATTCCCTCAGACCGTTTCACTGCTGTCTTTCGGAAAGAATACTATCCGAGCAGAAAGGAGATAACATGATAATCAAACAGATATCTATCTTTATTGAAAACAGACAGGGCCGTTTGGCTGAAGTGACAGATATTCTCGGAAAAAACGATGTCAACATCCGTGCCCTCTCCATTGCGGATACCACGGATTTCGGTATCCTCAGGATCATTGTGGACGATCCGGACCGCGTGATCAATATCCTTAAAGAAAACAACATCACCGCTTCCACGACCAGCGTTCTTTCCGTTATAGTTGACGACAGGCCGGGCGGGCTTGCCGCAGTATTAAGGATCCTTGCTGATCACGGCATCACTGTCGAGTACATGTATGCATATATCTCAAGGACCGAAGACAAGGCTTTTGTCGTCATGCGGACAGAGAAAGAAGAGGAGGCCGAGGCTATCCTTTCCGGGAGCGGATATTCTGTATAGTGAAAAAGGATCGGGACGTCTATCATCCCGATCCGTGTATATGGTCTAATGAGCGCTATTCATTTTTATCAGCGTCCTGCTGCTTTTCCTTCTTTCGTCTTTTGAATAACTTCTTGAAGAGTTTTGACGCGGGACTCGGCTTGATGTTGCCCTTGTGCCACAGTTCGAATTCATCGGGGATCTCCTCTTCGCCGGCAGGCGTTATCTCCTCCTCGAATACGATGCCGCTTTCTTCTGCAGCCTCCCTTACTTTGTCCGGATATCCGTCCCCGTAGTAATCAAGGGTATCGGTCGGGAGCTTCTTCTTGGCAAGACGGGTAGCGGCGAGGTGTCTGATCAAAGTGTAGATCATCGCGAATATCGGTACACTGAGTATCATTCCGACGAACCCGAAGAGCCCGCCTCCGACTATAAGGGAAATAATGACCCACAGCGAACTGAGGCCGGTCCTGTTGCCGACTATCTTCGGACCGATAATGTTTCCGTCGATCTGCTGGATAACGAGGATTATTATCGCGAACCAGATGACCTTTATCGGATTTGCGATCAGAATGAAGAATCCGCTGATTATCGCTCCGATGAAAGGACCGAATATCGGAACGATATTGGTCACGGCGATGATGACGGAAGCTAGCGGGAAGAACGGAATGTCGAAGATTCCGAGGACGATGAACGAGATTATTCCGACGACTATCGACTCAACTATCTTTCCGGTAATGAATCCGCCGAAAGTGTAGTTGGCGTATCTTGTCGCGGAAATGATCTTCTTGACGTGCTTGGGCTTGAAGACCGCCGAGAGTATCTTTTTGACCTGAGCGATCAGGAGTTCCTTTGAAAACAGCAGATAGATCGATATGATCATCCCGAAGAACGCGTTCTTGGTTTCTATGGCGATGGCCTCGGCGAATCCCATCACCCAGTTTCCTATCATCTGAAGAAATGCTCCGGATCCTGTAATGGTGTCCTTCAGAGAAGTAGATATGTTCGTCTTTTCAAGGAAATCGTCAAATCCGGTAAAGTTCTTCCCTATGGACGGAAGCTTGGTGACTAAATCATCCGCCCATGAATAGACTTTTTCGATGTATGTGGGGATCTTGGATGAGAGCTCGTTGTAACTCGAAGCGATCTGGGGGATCATCAGGAATATGAATCCCGCCAGGAAAAGGAGCATCAGAAAATAAGCAAGCGCGATTGAAAGCGCGCGGCGCAGTTTGACGCGGGGCTTTTTCTTTGAAACGAATTTGAAGACGTATCTTTCAAGCAGCTTGACCAGCGGGTTTATGAGGTAAGCGATCGCGAATCCGTATGTCAGCGGTGAAAGGATTTCGAGCGTCTTCGTTATGAATGACGGTATCGCACCGTTCGAAATAACGTTAGCTATCAGTACCGCTCCGAAAGCGCAGATGAACACAACGATGACCACATAAGCGGCGATAGTCGTATATTTTTTGTTCCAGTCTATCTTAAACATGTTGACCCTCCGAAAAGAAAAGGCGAACACTAACCTATCCGTCAATATTTTACATTGTTTTTCCGTTTTAGTCAACTATATGCGGCATTTGGAGACGCCATGCCGCGGTACAGGGATAATTGAAACTCGCATCCGTATTAATGATGCGGTCGGAAGGAGACCAGCGTAATGCAAAAAGTAATGAAAAAACCGGCTTGTGCATTAGTGATCCTGACTTCATTACTGTTCATCTGCCTGCTTGCAGCGTCATGTTCGGGAGGAGCATCCGGAAGATCTGATGCGGATCTGGACAAGATTGTCGGACAGATCACTGAAAAGTACGGACTCACCGGAGGATACACCTTCTCATCTTCTTATACCGAACTCGGAAAGTATCTCGATGAGGATCTTATACAGGGCTTTTACGGAGATGCGTTATCCGTTCCGGATTTCTCGAAGATCTCGGGATACTGCGTCTACATTGACCAGAATGACGCAAATGTTATAATAGATGTCGGCCTGTTCCGCATGAATGATATGTCGTATTCGTCCACGCTGAAGGATTATCTGAAAGCCCGGATACTCGACAAGAGGGAAGATTACGACGAATATCCGACTATCGATATAGAGACTCTGGACAGCGCGGTAATAGGAGATTACGGCGACATAGTCTATTATGTCATTGCACACCAGGTGGATGATATCGTCAAAGACATAAAGGAAGCGATTAAATAACCGATGGTCTTTTCTTCTCTTATATTCATTTTCTTCTTTCTTAATCTTACGCTCGGACTTTATTATATGATCCCGAAAAGGATCTGGAGAAACTGCGTCCTGTTTGTAATGAGTCTCATCTTCTACGGCTGGGGCGAACCGGTATACATCCTGGTCATGATCTTTTCGGTCACATCGGCTTTTCTGCTCGGCTTTTTCATCTCAAAATACAGGGAGAGCAACATTAAACTTTCCAGACTGTTTTTGATAATATCCGTATGCGTCAGTCTCGCGCTGCTGTTTTTCTTCAAGTATTTCAATTTTGTAGCGGAAAACCTGATGCTCCTCACGGGTCAGAACGGCGGGCTTGTCATCGAGGGACTGAAACTGCCTATAGGGATCTCGTTCTATACCTTCCAGATCATGTCTTACTCTATCGATCTGTACAGAGGTGACGCGAACCTTCAGAAAAACTACGTGTCTTTCGGGACATATGTCACGCTCTTCCCGCAGCTTATCGCCGGCCCGATAGTAAGGTACAAGGATGTTGACGCCCAGCTGAACGGAAGGACCGAGTCGGTCGCCCTGTTTGCAAGCGGAGTCAGAAGATTCATCACCGGAATGTCCAAGAAAGTCCTGATCGGCGACGGCGCAGCGGCGGTCTATGAGTACTTCAAATCGGCTAGCGGCGTCTCGAATACCGTTGCCGGGGCATGGATGATCATGCTTTGCTTCACCATTCACATTTATTATGACTTCTCCGGCTATTCCGACATGGCCATAGGACTGGGACGGATGTTCGGGTTCAGATTTCTTGAGAACTTTGATTATCCTTATATTTCGACAACTATATCCGAATTCTGGAGAAGATGGCACATATCTCTGGGAACATGGTTCAGGGAATATGTTTACATTCCCCTTGGCGGCAACCGGAATGGAAAACTGAAGCAGCTAAGAAACCTCGCCATAGTGTGGCTCCTTACGGGATTCTGGCACGGAGCGAACTGGAATTACATTATCTGGGGCGTTTATTACGGCATTATTCTGATAGCTGAAAAGATGTTTCTCGGGGCTCTTATCGAAAAACTGCCGCGGATACTCAGACATGTCTATACGCTGTTTCTGGTCGGGGTGGGATGGATTATTTTCTCATTCACCGACGCCGGCGCCGGGTTTGACTGCTTCAGGGCTTTGTTCGGATCGGGGTGCGATTCCTTCACGACCGCAACCGTCACGTATCAGATACTGCGAGCCCTTCCTCTGATGATAGTCGCTATCCTCGGATGTACTCCGCTGCCCAAGAAGCTCTGGGACAGGCTCTGCACGGTCGACTGGACAGCGGAAGGAAAACTCGACAGCAGAGGCAAACCTGTGGAACGCTCAGACGGCGGTTGTCCTTCGTCTGCCGCAGGATGGGTCTTTTCCGGTATCGGAACAGCGGGCAGTCTGTTCCTGTTCGTCCTAAGCGTCGCGTATCTTGTAAATTCGTCTTTCAGTCCTTTCCTGTATTTTATTTTTTGAGGGCGTAAAGTGAAAAAGCTGAAACTGTTCAATCTGATAACCGTATCGCTGTTCGTGCTGCTGATCGTCTGCCTGACGGCCGCCTTCCTCATCATTCCGGACAGGGATTTTTCCGAAGAGGAAAACAGGAAGCTGAGCCAGGTGCCTAAATTCACTCTGGAGAAGCTTGCGGACGGTACTTTTTCAGATCAGATAACTAAATACATAGAGGATCAGTTCCCAATGCGTGACTTGTTTGTGGAACTCAAGGGTTATTCCGAACTCGCGCTCGGGAAAGGGGAAAACAACGGTGTACTGCTCGGCAGGGACGGACAGCTTGCCGTACGCCTGTTTGATGCATACAAAAGCAGACTGGAACGCATTGAAGACACCGACCTTTATTCTGAAGAAAACATAATTGCGGGAATCGAGGCTCTCAACCGTTTCTCGGAAAGCTGCGAACTGCCGGTAGTCACGCTGATACCTCCGAGATCGGTCGATGTCGCTTGCTCGGCTGTCGATTACCCGAGCGAGATAAGCGATTCCATACGGGATACGATCGCTTCAAATATCTCCGAAAAAGCGGGTTATATAGATCTGTTCGGAGAAATGCGTGGGCGATTCGACGCCGGGGAATATGTGTATATGCGGACCGATCACCACTGGACTTCATACGGCGCGTATCTGGCATACTGCGAAGTAATGAGATCGTTCGGCATGGAGGATGAGATAATCCCGGCAGAGAATTTCACTGTTGAGGGAGTTAAAGATTTTTACGGGACAACATGGTCCAAAGCGGGCTTCAGATTCGTCGGCCCGGATACTCTCGAGCTGTGGAGCCTCGGGAACGAAGATGAATTCGAGACCTCATGCTATTCAGTGATCCAGTCATATTCCGAAGACGGCAGTGCCGTGAAAGAGAAAAAAGCGTATAAGTCATTTTCATCCTGGCTCAACAGGGATTATCTGGACCAGAAGGATAAATATGCCGCTTTTCTTGACGGTACGCACAACGAGCAGACCGTGTTCATGAAAGGCGGATCCGGAAGGGAAAAGCTCCTTGTCGTCAAGGATTCTTTCGCTAATTCGCTTGTTCAGTTTCTCGCTCAGCATTTTGACCTTGTGATCATCAACCTGGCCAACAAGGTATCCGATGTGACCTCATATGCCGATGAATATGGCTGCAGCAGAATACTGTTCGTGTACAATGTCGCCAATCTGATCGAAACGAGCAACCTGTCCGCAATAAAGTGAACCATTCCGGATTTGCGATCACCGGTATGGTCACATTATAATAGATTATCTTGTTTTCCACACAATCACGGCGCGTCCGCAATGCGGATACTAATTCTGATCCGGCGCGATTATGGCGCGTTCCGAATTTGAGAAAGGCGGTTTATATGAAAAAAAGAATTATTGCACTGCTTCTTGCTGTCGTATTCGCGGCAGTTCTCCTTGCATCATGTCAGGAGACCCAGGGGACGTCGGATCCCGGAGATGTGACAGGAGAACCCGACACTGGCGAGACCGGAGAGCCCGGCGGCGATACATCTGATATCGGCGAGACCACTGCCGACCAGAATGACCAGCCCGGCGACGGTCCTCTCTACTTGAACAGCGAATATTCCGCTGGTCCGAAAGTCGCTGAAGAGTATGACCCGAACGCGGAAGAACGCGAACTCAAGGTGTTCGGAGCAAGCTACTCCGATAATAACTACTGCGCGGTCTTCGGTGAATGCGCGGTCGGCGCTCTCGTCACTATCAAAACAGACGGCCAGGAATTCTCCGTACAATCCGAGGGAGGATGCTTTGCAGCCAGAGTCTTCTGCAACAAACTGAGATTCGAAGCCGAGATAACCCAGTCATATGACGGAAAGGTGATCGGGGAGACATTATCATATTCCGAAATGATAAAGCGTCCCTCTTATGACGACACGTTCAGCGTCTGCATCGGTTATGAAAACCAGGGATTCTTCAAAAAGATGATCGCGGACTTTACCCATACCAATCTGCTGGACGAGGATACCATAAAGGCAGTCACAGAGAGATATGAGAAGAGAGTAAAGACCCTCAAGGTCATAGACGGATGCGAGCTCATCGTGGTCCTCGCTCCGGCTTCCATGACCGTGTATCCGGAACTGGTCCCTGAAGAGGTGGCAAAACCCGTTGAGGGCGAATCAAAATTCGACCAGGTCGCAAAAGCTCTTGAGGAAGCAGGCGTTACGGTTATCGATCTGAGAGAGAACTTTGCCGCACACAAGAACGACGCTCTTCCGCTGTATTACAATTTCGACAGCCACTGGACAGAGTACGGTGCATATCTTGCATACGTTCAGCTCTTTGAGCATATCTCCGAGAGATTCCCGGAGGCGGCTCCGAGGAAGTTCTCTGATTTCACCTGGGAATGGGGTTATTATACCAGAGGCGATATGCCGTACTATTTCGACATCGACCAGGGCGGTACCGTGTTCGAACATGCCTTCATCAGAAATCTCGCGTTTGACGCCGTCGACGAGGTCAAATCGATTCAAAGGTACAAGTATGACAATTCGCTCGCATTTACATCCTATACCGATCAGATACTCAACAAGAGGACGTTCAATACAGGAAGGGAAGAGCTTCCCGATGTAATGGTATACAGAAGTTCTTACGGGATGCAGCTTGTCGATATTCTTATCGAGCGCTGCAACAAGACAGTGAACAACTCGTGCTTTACTTATACGTTCAACACTTCCGACATTATCATGGAAAAACCGGATTATGTGATTTACATAGTTTCGGAATGGGATATCTACGAACTGCTTGAGAACTGACAATTAAACCGACTGAGTAATATGCCGCCAGAATTCAAACAGACATAAAAGTGCATCGGCAACAGATTTGCCCCCTTTCAGATAGTAAAGAGATTATTGATTCTCTTCATCTTTGAAAGGGGGCATTATGTGTTGGATGGTTTAATTGAGCGGATAAACTTGAAAAAAAGATTAATTGGCTCATTTCTATTCACCATTTGGTGACAAAGAAGAATCAAAAACCGCTTATGATATCGGCAGATCAGTTTCAAATGCTTCAGTGACTGCTGATGTTTCGGGAGCATCGGGAACATTTGAAAAAATGACTCTTGCCTCGCGTTTCTCCGCTGGTTCTATGACTGCCTGCGGCGTTTGACCGGTAACAGAATAAATTGAATCAGCAATGCCCTGCAACGTTTCTGAACGTTTGTCTTCGCTCTTGAACAGATTTGAAATCGGTGTAAGTGTCTCATCGGCGAAAAATGCATCATTATTCGGTGATCCCATGCCTATTACTATTTTGTAATTTCCATACCAGATAGTTATTCCGCACATATTTCCACGGTATAAATCATACATATAGGCGCAACCGTCTGTATAATAATAATAATTGTGGACGAGAATCATGTTGCTCGGTCTAGGAGTACGCTCATCATAATAATCACCATAAAACACTTCGTAACGGACATTTTCATTTTCCTTAATACTGTTTTGTATTATTCTAAGATGGTCTTCAATAATTGAATCCAGAGTCCTGTATGTCGTTCTTTCATCAAAAGTAACTTCTATATAAACCGGTGTTTCTTCTGAAATGGTTTTACCCGAATATGAATACTGATGATCATTTGGTATTTCGATGTGGTCAAAAAGAATCTTAGACATATCCAGAGTTGGGAACAAGGAATCTAATTTGAGATAACTTCCGTTCTTCATGGAAAAAGGAGGGAAGACACCGTAGTCTGGTCCGTTTTTGTACAAAGAAATATCTCTTGATTCTGTAGTGCAGAACAATTTGAAATCATCTATGCATGAAAATGAGTAAATCTCCAAACTTGGGATATCATTATTTTGGTTGTAAGTTGTATCATCAATTTCTAATGTCGGAACAAAAGCATTATTGTTTTCATCGTTATCAGGAATAATTGTACACGATGAGAAAGAAAGCAATGCAGCGAATACCCCAAAAAATACTAATATAATTTTTTTCATATCTAAATCTCCATTCGTATCGAACAGATTTTAGAAGCCTAATGGTTGTAAAATGAATACTTTAATAACTTGATTGTTTCAAAACACGAAGGACAAATAACCATTTCGCTTACAACGTCTTCATTTGATTGGTTGTGTCCCATAATACAATTGAGAATACAATCTTGAAAACCCATAATTTTACCAGAAATCAGCCATTTCCATAATTAACTTTTCCGTCTTTTCCCATCCCAGACAAGGGTCGGTGATGGACTTTCCGTAACAGCCTTCGCCTATCTTCTGGGCACCATCTTCGATATAGCTCTCGATCATAAAGCCTTTGACCAGCTTTCTTATATCTTCGGAATACTGTCTGCTGTCCATGACCTCTTTGGCGATGCGGATCTGCTCCAGATACTGTTTCCCCGAGTTGGCGTGGTTGCAGTCGACTATGGCAGCAGGATTTTTCAGATCGTGCTCCTCGTAAGTCTCGCTGAGACGGATGAGATCCTCGTAATGGTAATTAGGAAGTGATTGTCCGTGCTTGTTGACATATCCGCGGAGGATCGCATGGGCGTATTCGTTCCCCTGGGAATGAGCCTGCCAGCCTCTGAAAATGAAAGTGTGACGGTGCTGGGCTGCAAGTATGGAGTTCATCATCACTTCTATGTCGCCGCTGGTGGGATTTTTCATGCCTACGGGACATTCCAGCCCGCTGGCAGTGAGACGGTGCTGCTGGTCTTCTACAGACCTTGCCCCGACCGCGACATACCCTATGAGATCGTCAAGGTATTTGGTGTTCTCCGGATACAGCATTTCATCCGCACAGGAGAACCCGGTCTCGCTGAGCGCTCTCATGTGGAGCTTTCGGATCGCGATGATCCCTTTGAAAAGGTCCGGCCTGTCTTCGGGATCGGGCTGGTGAAGCATGCCCTTGTACCCGTCTCCGGTCGTCCGCGGCTTATTGGTGTATACTCGCGGAACGATCATTATCCTGTCCTTGACGGTCTCCTGAACTTTGCGGAGCCTTGATATATAATCGATCACGGCATCCTCGCGGTCTGCCGAGCACGGTCCGATGATCAGAAGCATCCTGTCGTCCCTGCCGCTAAGTATTTCCTTCATTTCTATGTTTCTCCGTTCGACGATGTCTGCCGATCCGGATGAGATGGGATACATTTCCTTGACTTCCATCGGAATAGCCAGTTTTTTCTCAAATTCCATATTCATGGCGATAAACCTCCGTTATTTGTCAAAAAGCGCACGGCGCTCGGTCGACAGACGCATCTTTTCTCTCAAAGCTTCCGTGTCCCCCGAACTCAGCATGTCTCTGAGCAGCTGCATCTCACTGATAAAGCTGTCCATCTTTTCAAGAAGAGGCTCCCTGTTGAGCATGAACAGCTCGGACCACATGGCATCGTTTATCCTTGCTATTCTGGTCAGGTCGCGGAACGAGTCTCCCGTATAATCCACAAGATGCGCATTGTCCGAACATGTCATAAGACCGACAGCTATGCAGTGCGTGAGCTGTGAGACAAATCCTATCATCTCGTCATGTTGCTCCGGAGAAAGCACGCTCACTTTGCGGAATCCCAGAAGTCTGCCGAGCCCCTTGCACCATTCTATTGCGCCTTGGGTGTTCTTTTCCGTAGGAACAACGATATAGTTAGCGTCCGTAAACAGTTTGTCTGTGCTGTTTTTCACTCCGTAGACCTCGCGTCCGGCCATCGGGTGGGAGGCAATGAATTCGACATCGTCCTTCAGCATATCCTGAATATCGTAGACGATGCATTTCTTTACTCCCGTCACATCCGTGATCCTCGCACCGGGCTTCAGCAGATTACCGTATTCACGTATCCATTCGCGGAAAACGCCGGGGTATAGGGCAAAGATGAGTGCATCGGCATTTCCGACAGCCTCGGGCTCAGGGACGGTATAACCGCGGTCGATGATCCCGCTCTTTTCCGCGTATTCTATTGATTCAGGGTCTTTGTCTATCGCGCTCACATGAAATCCGAGCCGTTTAAGGGCCCTGGCATAGCTTCCTCCCATCAGGCCGAGCCCGACTATCATTATCTGGTCTTCACTGATCCAGTCCATCATCTATCTCCATTCTTATTCCTGTGCCGGCGATGCATCCGAAAAAGCCGGGAAAGCTTTTTCTGACTGCCTCCGCGCCGATTATAGTTCCTCCTGTCCTTGCGCAGATCACCGACAACGCCATCACTATCCTGTGATCATTATGACCGGAGAGCGTTTCAGACGGGGCTTTTGCTCCGTAACCGATTTCTATCGAATTATTCCGGATATCCGTACTCACCCCGAACTTGGACAGTTCGGCCTTCATTGACTCTCCGCGGTCGCTTTCCTTGAACTTCAGTCTTTCTGTCCCAGTCAGCACTGCGCCGCTTTTCATCGCCGCATAAGCCATCAGCACCGGTCCCAGATCAGGGCAGTCGGTGATGTCAAGCCGCGCGGGACCTTCATCAAGTCTGGAAAAGTATTCAAGACACTTTCTGTCGCCCTGGATGCTGTCTTCGTTTACACCGCGGACATCAAGTCCCATCGCGAAAAGGAAGGCCGCGTTGGACCAGTCCCCTTCGACTCTCAGATTAGAAGATCCGTTTACACGGGTGCTGAATATCTGGCCGCCGGGAATATCTATCGAAGAATCTCCGCGCATGGACGCTTTGACGCCGAAATCTGACAGAACGCCCAGAGTCATGCGTATGTACGATAGGCTTTCCGGCGGGGCGGTGAAGATTATTCTGCTGTCTCCCGGAAGTGACGGGAGCGCAAAGAGGAGCCCGCTTACGAACTGGCTGGATATGTTGCCGGGGAATTCGAATGATCCCGGCCGGAGGACACCGTCAACGCGCAGCGATTCCGCCGTCTTTTCAAATCTTATGCCGTGTTTTCCGAACAGTTCCTCGTAAACGCTGAGCGGCCTGGAAAACAGAGTCTGGGAACCGGTGAACGATACCGGATATCCGCAAAGACAGGAAGGGATCAGAAAGCGGAGAGTGCTCCCGCTCTCGCGGCAGTTGAGCTCCGGCGCGTTGTCAAAAGAGAAACAGCCGCGGCCTTTTACTTCTGCTTTGCCTTCCGAGACGAAGATGTCAGTCCCCAGCGCACGGAGACATTCCGAAGTAGCAGAGATGTCATCGGACATATCTATGTTTTCAATTACTGTCGTGCCTTCCGTCTTGCCGGCGCATATCAGATACCTGTGCGCCAGGCTTTTGCTCGGCGGGGCGGTCACCTGCCCGCGCGGCTCGGAAGGGAAGAATGTCACTCTCAATCCGACACCCCCGCAAGATAGTCCAGGGCTTCCATATATCCTTTCAGACCGTGTCCCTTGATGGTCTTTCTGCATGCCTGTCTTATATAGCTGACTTTTCTGAACTCTTCGCGAGCGTCCGGATCGGAGATATGTACCTCGACCGTCGGCAGCCCCACCGCTTTGACCGCGTCAAGGATGGCGATGCTCGTGTGCGTATAGGCGCCGGGGTTTATAATGATGCCGTCGGCGTTTCCGTATGCGTTCTGTATGAAATCGACCAGATCGCCCTCGTGATTAGACTGGAAGATCTCTGCCTCCACGCCGAGTTTCTCTGAGTGTTCCTCGATCATAGCGCAAAGCGATCCGTAACTGTCCAAACCGTAAATTGCCGGCTCCCGGACTCCGAGCATATTGAGATTCGGGCCGTTGATAATATAGATCTTCATGATCCTTCTCCCATTGAACTCATAATGATTGCCGCTGTTTCGCCAGCGCTGCCGGTGCGGTCTACCTTCAGGTCGGCTGTCGAGTCATAAATGCCGCGACGCGCTTCATACAGGGCTTTTATCTTGCTTATGCTGTCAGCGAGCGGACGCCAGTCTGTAGGGACCAGAAGATCCGGGGGCGTATCTATGAAAACGATCCGCCCGTTCTGCTTCAGACGATCAACGTTCCCGCCGCGTAGCACGCAGCCACCGCCTGTCGCGATGACCGCGCCGGTCTCGGCGGATATGATGTCCGTTACTTCACTTTCGGCGTTCCTGAAATGCTCTTCGCCGTATTTTGCGAAGATCTCCGGGACCTTCATCCCAGTGTGCTTTTCTATCTCCGAGTCAAGATCGATAAATTTTCTCCCGGTCTTTTCGGATATTAGTTTCCCGAGAGTGGTTTTTCCGCATCCTGGCATGCCGGTAAGAACGATGTTGCTCCTCATCCTGTAGACCTCGCGGAACACCCTGTCGACTGTGCCGCTGCCGTATTTCTTTCCCGTGAAGTGACCGGCTGCCAGGACGGCCTGAGCGACGAGCATGTAAAGGCCGCCTTCGGTACGGACCCCCTTTTTCAGAGCGGACATGACGAGTTCGGAGCGCAGTGGATTGAATATTGCGTCGATGACGCCTTCCAGACATTCAAAGCAGGATATGTCTATAGGGCAGTCATCCAGTTTCGGAAACATGCCGCACGGGGTGGCGTTGATAATGATCTGGGCATCGCCGTGAGCAGTTACCGCCTCTTCATATGAGACCGATCCCTTGTCCGGAGAACGGCTCACTCTGACCGTCTCTCTCGCGCCGAGGCTTCCCGCGACGGCTGCGGCGGTCTTTGAGGTCCCGCCGGTACCAAGAATGAGCACCTTTCTCCCGGAAAGATCGATATTCAGCCTGGAGATGAGAGAGATCATGCCGCCAAAATCCGTGTTGTATCCGATCAGTCTTCCGTCTCTGTTGACTATTGTGTTGACAGCTCCGATCTTTTCCGCGGCTGCATCCAGTTCATCAAGAAACGGGATGACAGTCTGCTTATAGGGTATCGTGACGTTGATCCCCCGAAAGTCGCGTTTCCTGAAAAAGCTTTCAAGATCGATTTCCTCGATCTCGAGAAGTTCGTAGCTGTAGCTGTCGATCAGTTCGTGTATCTCGGCCGAGAAGCTGTGGCCGAGTTTTTTCGCAATCAGTCCGAATTCCATTTCTGTTTCTCACTTGCAAAGATAATCCGTGCCGAAATGCTCCGTGAGCAGATCTGCCAGGCAGAACGCAGTCAGACTGTCCACTACGACGCGGGCGCGATGGATTATCGCCGGATCGTGGCGCCCGGTGACGCTGATCTCCCGGTTTTTCCGGTTAACGAAGTCTACCGTGTACTGTGTCCTGCTTATGGACGGGGTGGGTTTTACCATGCTCCTGAAGACGAGGGGCATTCCGTTGGTTATCCCCCCGTTGACACCTCCGTTGTGATTGGTGACGGTCACGATCTTCCCGTCTTCATCGACCGTGAACGGATCGTTGAATTCGCTGCCTTTCGCGTCAGCCATGTCGAAGGCGTCGCCGAACTGGATTCCCTTTATCCCCGGGATGCTGAGGACCGCATGGGAGATAACGCTTTCAGCCGAGTCGAACCAGGGCTCGCCAATCCCAGCGGGAAGCCCGATGACAGCAGTCTCCAGGATTCCTCCGGTGCTGTCGCCTTCTGCGGCGATCGCCTCTATCCTGTCCCGCATCATTATTCCGGCTTCGGGATCGAGTACGGCGAAATCCATGGAGTTCAGTTTGTCTATGTCCGGTCCGTAATCGCCGAATCCCCGGTCACCGATCCCGGCGCAGCGGAATATGTGGGTGCCTATTCTGATATCTTTTATTTTCAGGGCGCTTATTATGACTGCGCCTGCCGCAACCACGGCAGCGGTGACGCGTCCTGAAAAATGGCCGCCGCCGCGGTAATCCTGAAAGCCGTGATACTTTTCGTTGGCGGTAAAGTCAGCGTGTCCGGGACGCGCGAGATCTTTAATGCTCTCATAATCGGAACTCTTCGCGGATGTGTTCGGGATCATTATGCACAGAGGAGTTCCGGTGGTCATGCCGGAGAAGACACCGCTCACGATCTCGAATCGGTCCTCTTCGCGTCTGGCTGTCCCTGTCCTGCCGGAAGGACGTCTCAGACCGAGCTGGGATTCGATGAATGACCTGTCGACCGGAATGCCGGGAGCAAGGCCGTCTATTACCGCACCTACGGCGTCTCCGTGGCTTTCTCCGAAAACGGTTATAATGATGCTCTGTCCGAATGAATTCTTCAATTCCTTATCCTCCAGTACAGACCGTCTCTATGAGAGACCTCAGTTTATCTTTTGTGACTGTTTCCATTCTGTATGAGCCGACTGAATCCGAAAACACACAGTCTGTTCCGTCTCTGTTCGCCTTTTTGTCCATCAAAGCGGCTTTCAGAACATCTTCCGGGTCAAGGCCGCACGAAACGGGAAGGCCGAGCCTTGAAAGAATTTCAGTGACTCTGTCTCTGACGGAATCTCCGCACATGGGTACCATGCCTATCGCGACGCAGTTTCCGTGAAGCATAGCGCCATTTGAGACGCTTTCGACGGCGTGTCCGACCGTATGCCCGAAATTCAGGACTTTTCTCAGTCCGGATTCCTTTTCGTCGTTTTCTATGACACGCGCTTTGATCATTACGGATCTGGCGATGATCTCGTCTATTCTGTCCATAGGATCGCCGTTTTCAAACAGAGAGAAGAGTTCGGCATCGAACGTGACAGATTCTTTGAGCGCCTCGGCGAGCCCGTTCGAGATATGTCTCGGGGGCAGGGTGGAGAGCACATCCGGGTCTATGAGGACCCCGGAAGGCTGGTGAAAGGTCCCGACTATATTCTTTATCCCGGAAAAATCTATCGCTGTCTTTCCGCCCACCGATGAATCGACCTGGCTCAAGACGGTGGTCGGAACATTGTAGAAGTCTATTCCCCTCATGTAGACCGATGATGCGAAACCCGCGAGATCTCCCACGACTCCCCCGCCGACCGCGATCAGGCAGTCGCCGCGGTTAAGGCCCGCTTTCATAATCTTGGAGATGACATTCTGCAGTTCTGAAAAGCTCTTCGATCTTTCTCCTTCCGGAACGGTGACCACCGTGCTCTTCCTGCATTGTGAAGCTATTGTGTCCGCATACTTTTCGGGTACTCCCGAATCCGTAACGATCAAGGCATTTCTGTCAAGATCAAGATATCCGCCAGCTTTTGAAAGGCATCCGCGTTCAATCAGTACCTGATACGAACGGCTGCCGAGATTGACCCGGACTGTCACATCAGATCCTCCTTAATTGATATCTCGTTAGTGAATCTGCCTACGATCTTCAGCATATCACACTGACTTTTAAGTTCCGAGAGCATCCGGATCCCGGCGTCCGATCCGTCGTCTCCTTCCGCTTCGGCGTAAAAATAGTACTGCCAGTCCTTGTCCGGGACAGGGCGGCTCCTCAGAGCTTTAAGATTGAATCCGTGGGAACCGATGACGTTCACTGCCTTGGCAAGCGCGCCGGCGACGTCTCTGACTGTGAACATCAGGATGAACTTACACGTCTGTGAGCCTTCCGGACGGTGCCCGGTCTTTGAGAAAACAGCGAATTTCGTCGTATTCGTATTGGACGAATTGATATCGTGATCCAGAATCTCAAGACCGTAAAGCGAGGCGGTGAGAGTACTGGCTATTGCGGCTGTTTCGCGGTCATCAAGTTCGGACACTTTCTGCGCCGCTTCCGCGGTATTGCCGGCCGGGATCTCCTCCCACCCGTGTCTTCTGATGTATTCCCGGCACTGGCTAAGAGCCTGGGGATGGCTCATGATACGGCGTATTCCGCCGATCTCGCTTCCCCTGACAGCCAGCAGACTGTGGGAGACCGGAAGAGTGTAGATCCCGTTGACATACAGATCACCGAAAAACATCAGATCCATGACCTGCCCGACTTCGCCTGCGTAGCTGTTTTCAAGCGGGAGCACGGTACAGTCGAACTGACCGTTTGCCACTGATCTGTAAGCGTCTTCAAACCCGTCGAATCCGACGCATTCCGCTCCGGGGAAAATCTTCCGCGCCGCTATGTCGGCGAAAGCGCCCTGAACCCCGGAATAGGCGACCCGGATACCCTCATTCAGCCTGTGCTGGTATTTTTTGGATACGCTGAGAAGGTTCTCGTAAAAGCTGAGATAATAGCCCCGGAGGAGATCGTCTTCTATCAGCGAACCGTTGCGCGCGATAATCTGCTGCTCTCTTGCCGGATCGTAGACCGGGAGTCCTCTTTCCTGCTTGTAAATGGCGATCTCCCTGACTGACTCCATCCTGCGGAGGAAGAGTTCGGCCATTTTCCTGTCGATCTCCGATATCTTTTCGCGTTCCTCTTCTAATATGTCCATATTTATGACCATACCTTTCCGCTGCGCGGAAGGCACAAAAAGGCATGAAACCGGGGCCTCTAACGCAGCAAGTCAAAATCTGTTAGAATAGGCTTGAGGAAGCAGGTACACTACAGAGCACGTGGAGGTGAGTAGGCTCAGCCTCATGCGCTGGACTGAATATTTATGTGTTGCCGGACGCTCTTTCAAGCACAAATGTGTAGGGTTTTGTACCCTGTAACCTTATCTTTGGAGAGACAGACTACTTCAATCTTTCAGTGAGCGTTCAGTCCCTGCCTGTTCCCTCAAATATTGCTTTGAGGGGATGTGTTATGCTTAAAATCGTTTACCCCATTTGCTGTGGGATGGATGTTCACAAGTCGTTTCTTGTTGCCTGTATCGCCACGACAAACAGCCAAGGTGTCACAACCTACACGAGCAAGAGGTTTTCAACATTTACCGGTAACCTCCGTCGGTGTGGTGCATGGCTGGCGGAACACAACTGCAAGGATGTATGTATGGAATCTACGGGAAAATACTGGATTCCCATCTACAACATTCTGGAACCATCCTGCAAGATCGTTCTGGCTCATCCAAAGTACGTCAAAGCGATACGAGGAAAGAAAACCGACAAAAAGGACGCCAAATGGATCGCAGACATTTTTAAGCACGACTTGGTTTCCGGGAGCTTTATTCCTCCTGCGGATATTCGCCAGCTTCGAGATCTGGTGCGCTACCGCTGGAAGCTCACCAATTTTACAACCGGTGAAAAGAATCGTGCTCAAAACTGCCTCACCGTGTCCAACATCAAACTGGACGACGTGTTCTCGGACGTGT
Source organism: Clostridia bacterium (assembly GCA_017959065.1). Taxonomy (GTDB): domain Bacteria; phylum Bacillota; class Clostridia; order Oscillospirales; family CAG-272; genus RGIG2161. The sequence continues at coordinate 21,365 of JAGDBK010000033.1, forward strand.
TCGGTAAAGCAGCTTCTGCGATCACGGCCAGACTGCTGGAGAACCCAGCAGAGAGAATTACCGACGTTTCCGCATTTCGCACCAAAGGCATGAAAGCCACCGACGAGGATCTCCTTGCTGCCGTGGACGGAGAACTGTGTGTTGAACAGGCTGAGAAGCTTCGCATTATCCGATCCCACATGGATAGCCTCGACATCTGCAAAGCCAACCTGGAATCTCTTATTCTTTCCCTTGCGGAAAAGTATCTTCCGCAGCTCAACCTTGTTATGACGGTGCCGGGTATCCAGTCCTTTGCCGCGATTGGCATCATCTCTGAAATCGGAGTGGATATGTCCGTGTTCCCGACCTCCAAGCATCTCTGCTCCTGGGCCGGTCTTACGCCGCAGAATAACGAGAGCGCCGGAAAGAAGAAAACCACCAGAATTGGCAGAGCTGGTGCCTACATCAAGCCTTTGCTTGTTCAGTGTGCGCTGTGTGCAATTCGCAAGAAAAGCAATCCCGAGATTCGCTGGCGCTATGAAAACCTGAAAAAGCGCCGGGGTCACAAAAAAGCTATCATTGCCATTGCAAGAATGCTGCTTACTGCCATTTACAACATTCTCAAGAAGAATGAGCCCTACAATCCCGAGCTTTATGCTCACATTAACACTCCACCGAAGCAACGGACAGTTTCTGTGGAGGAGGCCATCTTCATTTTACAAAGGCAAGGCTATCTCGTGACGCCCAGCGCCACGTAGATTATACTCCATCTGCTTGCCCTTGAATAGTCCCCTTTTCAGGGGGCTTGGTTTTGTGCGCCCTTTTTTGGTATGGTGCTCAGATTACAATGTTTCAACCTTATACCTCACTTGTCCGCAGACCGGTCCGGTCTTACCGCCGGCTGATCCCAGACGCGATAATCTTCGGCAGCGCAATTGTCCCCGGATCTTACGAATAATCCGCCCGGATACGGCGCGCCGCTGAAAAACAAAAGCGGTTTGCCAACGACAGCAAACCGCTCAGCGAACGATGATTGAATTGCTTTCGTCAGACAGAAGATCCTTCAGGGGCATAAAAGGCAAAGCCCGCATAATAGCGAACGAAAGCAAAAAAGGCAAAAGAGAAGTTTACGGAAACGTTTTTCATTTTCTTCTCCTTTCTGCCACCGGCCGGTTGATCTATTATTGATGCAATAATTATAGAAGAATAGAGAGCGAAAAGTCAATGCCAAAATCCACAAAAACTCATGTTCCGTATATATTTCACGCTTTTTTCTGCCGTCACCCGGGTCCGGAAGCATTGTCCGGCTCGTTTCCGGCCTGAAAAAGCTGGAGAACAAAAAAGCCGCGGCAGATCCGTATCTTCCGCGGCAGATTATGAATGGTGGAGACAATTGGAGTTGAACCAATGACCCCTTGCATGTCAAGCAAGTACTCTAACCATCTGAGCTATGCCTCCAAACCGAAGGGTATTTTATCACACATTATTTCCGAAATCAATAGAAAAACCAAAAAAGCAAAAAAATCTCCAAATCACTTGACTACGCAGACCGATTATAATATAATATCCTGTGTTGTTGTGTAAACTTTACTGGTGGACTAACACGCTTCCGATCAAGAGTGAAGGGGAGGTGCAAAAGAGATGCTCAGAACATATCAGCCTAAGAAGCGCCACAGAAAAATGGAGCATGGTTTCAGGAAGAGAATGAAGACAGCCAACGGCCGCAAGGTGTTGAAGCGCAGACGCGCAAAAGGCAGAATCAGACTCACATATTGAATTATCACCGGTCAGGCAGAGCTTTTTTGCTTTGCCTTGATCGGCGAAAAGTTTCTTAGGACCAGTTTTCAGTCTTCTGCCATATAGCTGCGGCTGGTCCTCGCCGGTTTTTGAACAGACATTTATATTACCTATGGAAGCGGGTTCATAAGTGAAATACAAGGCTATAGGCGAGAGCCATCTTTATTCTAAAGCCTATTCAAAGGGGAAAAAATGTGTAGCCAAAAGAGTGGTGGTCTATGTGCTGAAGGACTTCCGGTCCGAAGCTTTCAGAAAGGCCGACCCTCTTAAAAGACCGCTGAACCGCATCGGCCTGACAGTAACCAAAAAGATCGGCAGCGCCGTGGAACGGAACAGGGTCAGAAGGATAATGCGCGAAGGCTACCGTGCGGTAGACAGCAAATATCAGCTCGCCAAGGGATATCTCGTCGTGATAGTTGCCAGAGGCCAGATAGCCGGTGCCAGATCCGGGGATATAGAGCGAGATCTGCTCTATGCCTTCCGTTCGCTTGACATGATAGCAGGAGGCCCTTCCGTTTCTCAGTCAAAAGTGAAGGACGGCGGAGGCCCGGTCAAATGAAATATGTGTTTATTTACCTGATAAAATTTTATCAGAAATGTATTTCACCGCTTAAAGGCGGAGCCTGCTGCAGGTTCACTCCGACATGTTCCGCGTATGCCATCGAGGCTTTTCAGGTCCACGGATTCTTTGTCGGACTTGGACTGTCGGTCTGGCGGGTATTGAGATGCAATCCGTTCTGCAAGGGAGGGTACGATCCCGTCCCAGAGAAAAAGAGCAGAAGCCGCAGCTGACAAAGCTGCGAACATGACTGTCCGGTCAAAAGAAAAGACGAAAGGGCGGCGCTGTTCCGATGGCGTCGCGTATGTTTTCTGGAAATGCTTGATTTCATTGCAATACCTTTCGGTTATGTTATAGAGTTTTTCTACAACATCACCCAGAACTATACACTGGCTCTTCTTCTGTTCGCTCTGATCGTCAAGGTGGTCCTTTTCCCGTTCGGCATCAAGCAGCAGAAAAACCAGGTCAAACAGGCCAGACTCCGTCCGATGGAAATGGCTATAAGAAAGAAATATGCCGGCAGGAACGACAAGCCGACTCAGATGAAGATGAACGAAGAGATCCAGAAGCTTTATTCTGAGGAGCATTTCAGCCCGCTCAGCGGATGTCTTCCCATGCTTTTGCAATTCCCGATAATCATAGCCCTTTATAATGTCGTGATCAATCCGCTCAGGTATATGCTTCACTTCTCCGCGGAGAAGATCCTCGAATTTGCAAATCTGGCATATACCCGCGGGGTAATGACGGAATTCGCGAATATAACCGACGGCGCAGTCACTCAGGTCCAGCAGTATGAGGCGCTGAGACTGGCGAACGCGATGCGCCAGAATTTCGATGTGATCAAGGATGCCGTTCCCGAACTGTCTCAGAGAGCGCTTCCTGATTTCAACCTTTTCGGGATAGATCTTTCACAGACTCCCAATTTAAACGTTATCGGCGAGGGCTTCAGCGTCAAGTGGCTGCTTCTCCTCATTCCGATCCTTACGTTCGTCGTCCAGTTCTTCAGCACCAGGATAATGAAGAAGCTCTCGTTCAATCCCGCAATGAATCAGCAGAGCGGCATGAGCGGCTGCATTATGGACTTCGCCATGCCGATGCTGAGCGTCTTCTTCTGCTTCATCGTTCCGGCGGCAATTGCGGTTTACTGGATGTTCCAGGGAATCTTCAGCGCGCTTCAGCAGTTCATCTTGTACAAGATGTTCCCGCTTCCGACATTCACGGAAGAGGAACTGAAAGAAGCTGAGCGCAAGGTCAATGCCATGCAGAAGAACAAGGAAAGACCCAAGTCCCTGTACAAGGATGACGATGAGGATTATTCCGAGTATGCAAAGCAGCTGGCGGCAAAATACGCTGAGGAGGATGCCGAGGCAGAGCGCCTGGAAAAAGAGGCAAGAGAAGCCCGCGAAGCGGCCGAACAGAAAGAATCTCCCGAGGAAAAGGGAAACGCTGACGGAGCGCCCGAACTTCAGGATGACAAATCCGGTTTCAGATTCAAGAAGAAAAAGAAATGATTTTATCACCCCGCCGCCATGCGCGCGGGTAAGATATCTAGCAGGAGAATAACGGTTTTTACCGGTTATCAGATAATAATGAGAGAAGAATATGAATTCAAGGCCAAGACTCTGGAGGAGGCCACGGAGAAAGCCAGAACGGAGCTTGGCGATAAAATTGACGACTTGGAGTTCGAAGTTGTCAAGATGCCGACTTCGGGCTTCTTCGGCATCGGAGCTTCTCCGGCCGTAATACGTTATTACAGGGAGATACCCGACGAAGTCCCGGCTGAAAAGAACGAGACCCGCAGAGAAAGAAACTTCAGCGCGGCAGCTGAGAACGCACCGCAGGATATAAAGCCGAACAACAGGCAGCAGCCCAGAGAAAAGGCTCCCGAGACCGAAAAGGAGAAAAATCCTTCGGCAGCAAAGGAGAAGAACTCTCCGCCCGTCAGGACAAGACACGCAGACGGATCGGAAGCCATAAAATTTGTCGAAATGGTAATCGACGATTTCGGCATCGATGCCGAAGCGACCGAGAAGATAGAAGAGGACGGTTCTGTATCGATCGATATCTCCGGAAATGATGCCGGAACTCTCATAGGTCACCACGGTGATTCGCTGGATTCGCTGCAGTATCTCGCGAATCTCTGCGTCAATCACGGCAGGGACAAGGAAAACGAAGACTACAGAAAAGTATCTATAGATATCGAAGGATACAGGATCAAAAGGGAAGAGACGCTGCGTCAGCTTGCCAGAAGGATGGCAGAAAAGGTTCTCAAGTACAACCGTTCCTTTACTCTTGAACCGATGAAGCCGAGCGAAAGGCGCATCATCCATTCGGAGATCCAGGATATCGAAGGAGTCTGCACGACATCGATCGGATCTGATGAGAACAGAAAGGTCGTAGTCTATCCCGAAGGCGGCAGTCCCACTTCGGACAGATACCGCGGCAGGAGCAGGACTCACGGAGGGTACGGCCGCTCGCACTCGAAGAACGGTTCTTCAGGCAAGGAAGAAGCAGAGTAATAATCAACTTAAACCGCAGCGTCAGAATTAAGCTCAATTATTCTGCGATGCGGTTTTTTTGAGGAAGATGATATGGTATACGGGAATACTGTTGCGGCGGTATCAACTCCGTACGGCAAAGGCGGGATCGCTGTAATAAGAATAACCGGAGACAGAGCGGTGGAAACAGCTTCAAGGTGTTTCCGCCCTTTCGGTCCGTTTCAGCTTTCCGATGCACCCTCCGGAAAAACGGTATACGGCGAAGTCATCGAGGACGGCAATGTGATAGACGACGGCATAGCCGTCGTATTCAGAGCGCCTAGGTCATACACCGGAGAGGATACCGTCGAGATCAGCTGTCACGGCGGGATACTGGTCACGAGGAACGTCCTTGCCGCGGTGCTGTCGGCAGGCGCGGATCCGGCGGGTCCCGGCGAGTTTACAAGACGCGCGTTCGTTTCCGGAAAGCTGTCCCTGACAGAGGCGGAGGCAATAGCCGATATTATCGATGCCAGGACTGACTCAATGCTCAGGCTTTCGAGGCAGAATGCATCAGGAAGGCTTTCAGGAAGGATAGAGGAGATCTATCAGGGAATAGTGCAGCTCATAGCGTCGGTCTACGCGCTTATTGACTATCCGGAGGAAGATCTTTCCGATATCCCTGCCGGAAAGATCAGGGAAGAGATCGAAAGATTCCACGGAGAAATAACAGGTCTTCTTACTACATACCGCGCAGGAAGGGCAATCGTCTCAGGTGTGGAGACCACAATCTGCGGAAGGACCAATGTCGGGAAAAGCTCAGTATACAACAGGCTCGTCGGAACGGACAGGGCGATCGTGTCGGATGTTGAGGGAACGACCCGCGACCTCCTTTATGAAACGGTGGAATTCGGGAACGTCACGCTGAATCTCTGCGATACGGCAGGGATTAGGGATTCCGATGACACGGTTGAGAAGATAGGGATAGAAAGAGCTGCGGAAAGGGCTCTTTCTTCCGAACTCCTTCTTGCCGTGTTTGACGGTTCGGACAATCTTACGGATGACGACGAGCTCGTTATCGGAAAACTTGCAGGCATTCCGCAGGAGAGAAAAATAGCGCTGATCAACAAATGCGATATGAAACCCGGTGCCTGCAGGGAGAAGATAAAAAAGGCATTTATGCATACTGTTGAGATATCTGCCCGTACAGGAGAGGGATTTGATAGGCTGAGATCCGTGATCGGGGATATCTATCTGGAAGGCGGGATAAATGTCGACGAGACTCCGATAATTTACAATGCCAGACAGTATGCGGCAGTCAAAAAAGCCGCGGAGAGCATAAAAAATGCGATGGACGCACTTGAGAGCGGCTTTTCGCCCGACGTCGTCTCGGTGGATCTGGAGCTTGCTCTTGAGGCTTTGGGCGAATGCGACGGACGGTCAGTCAGCGAGGACGTGGTAGAGTCAATCTTTTCCCGCTTCTGCGTCGGGAAATAGTGTTCGGAAAGGGAAAGCAGTGGAAACAAAGAGATTCAGAAAGAATGACAGCGGTTTCGTTTGCGCGAATTGCGGCCTTGAGGTCGAGCCTCTGGGCTATTCTTCAAGGAATCACTGCCCCAGGTGTCTCTGCTCGCTGCATCTGGACAACAACCCCGGAGACAGGGCAAGCGGCTGCGGAGGTATTATGGACCCCGTATACGCTTACCCGGATCCCAAAAAGGGATATGTGATAGTACAGAAATGCAGGAAATGCGGAGCAGTTAAAAAAAACAAGGCTGCGACCGAAGCGTCGGTCCAGCCCGATGATATTGACAAAATAATAAAACTTACGGTCGTCGACAACAGATGATGTTTTTTCGGAGATCGTTTTTGAGCATAAGGAGGAATAAAAAATGAGCGAAAACGAGGAAAAGATCGAAAAGGGCGGGATATCGGTACAGACGGAGCAGATATTCCCGATAATCAAAAAGTGGCTCTATTCTGACAAGGATATATTCGTCCGCGAGATCGTGTCGAATGCCTGCGACGCGTGCACCAAGTTGCGCCGGCTTATCTCACTCGGAGAAGTTCAGGGGATCGAGAATGATTTCAGGATAACCGTGACTCTGGACAAGGAAGAAAAAACGATCACCGTTAAGGACAACGGGATCGGCATGACGGCGGAGGAGATAAAGAGATACATCGGTCAGATCGCGCTGTCCGGTGCGCTCGAGTTTATCGAGAAATACGAAAACAATGGGGATAACGCCGACAGCACTTCAGACATCATAGGACATTTCGGACTCGGATTCTATTCCGCCTTCATGGTGAGCAGCAGCGTCGAAGTGATCTCCAGATCGTTTACCGGCGGCCCGGCGACCAGGTGGGTATGCTCGGAAAGCGGAGACTACGAGATGTCTCCCTTCGACTGCGACGAAAGGGGAACTTCCGTAATCATGCACATCTCGGAGGACGAGGAGGATTATCTCGACAAGGATAAGATACTCGGCATACTGAAAAAGTACTGCTCGTTCATGTCTGTCGAGATCTATTTCGAGTCCGGAGATGAGGAGGAAGAAGAGCACGTACATGAACATGAGCATCATGACGGCGAGACATGTGAGTGCGAAGATCATTGCGCTCATGAAAAGAAACCGATCAACGACACTCATCCGCTCTGGCTCAAATCGCCTTCCGAGTGCACTGACGAAGAATACAAGGATTTTTATTCAAAAGTCTTTTCGGATTTCAGGGAGCCCCTGTTCCATATCCACATAAATGCAGACTATCCTCTGAATTTCAAGGGAATTCTTTATTTTCCGAAGCTTCTCCATGAATACGACAATCTCGAGGGAGAAGTCAAACTGTATTACAATCAGGTATTCGTCGCTGACAATATTAAAGAAGTGATACCCGAATACCTGATCATGCTGAAGGGAGTTCTGGACTGTCCCGAACTTCCGCTGAACGTTTCCAGAAGCTATCTCCAGACCAACAGTTATGTCAGCAAGCTTTCAGCGCATATCGTCAAAAAAGTCGCGGACAAGATAAACAGTCTCTGCCTTAACAGCAGAGAGGAATACGAGAAGATCTGGGACGATCTCAAGACATTCGTCGAGTACGGCTGTCTGAAGGACAGAAAGTACTACGACAGGGTCAAGAATTCCATACTGTTCAAACTGACAGACGGTAAATACGAGACCGTGGATTCCTACCTCGAGTCCGCGAAGGATAAGCATGAGAATACGGTCTATTATGCGACAGATACGGTCGCACAGTCCAGGTACATCTCGATGCTCACTTCGCAGGACATCAAGGTGGTCGTCTTCGACAAGATAATAGACACCCAGTTCATCAATGTCATTGAGTCGGACAGGAACGGGGTCAAATTCCTTCGTGTCGACGCGGATGTGGCTTCGGCTTTGAAAGGCGAAGGGGATGCCCAGGAGAACAAGGATCTTGCGGAGCTCTTTAAAAAGGTCAGCAAAGACGAGAAACTGACCGTGAAGTTCGAGAATCTGAAAAACGAGAAGATCCCGGCCATTATGACTATCTCCGAACAGTCCAGAAGGATGGAGGACATGATGAAGCTTTATTCCATGTCGGGAGGACATGCGGACAACCTGTTCCCGACCGAGAATACGCTGGTCCTGAATTCGCTCAACCCCATTATCAAAAAGCTGGAGGGCGATCCTTCATCGGAAAAGACGGAGATGCTGGCCGAGCAGGTATACTTGCTCGCTCTTCTGTCACAGAGACAGCTCAGCGCGGACGAGATGGAGGCATTCCTCGACCGCAGCTACGATATGCTAGAGAAATTCTGACACGCAGCATCCCGGAAAATTGCCGCGGGAATCAATAATTAACAAGGAGACAGAGAATATGAGCAGGCACATTTCGTACGCAACAAAAGGAACCTGTTCGGTAAGGATCGATATCGATCTCGCAGACGACAATACGATACTTGACGTAGCTTTTACCGGCGGGTGCAACGGGAATACCAAGGGCATCTCGGAACTGGTCCGCGGAATGAAGGCCGAAGACGTCATAGAGAGACTTTCGGGGATAAGGTGCGGAATGAAACCGACTTCATGTCCGGATCAGCTTTCAAAAGCTCTGAGGCAGGCAGTAGGAGAGTGAACCGGCCTGAGAGCCGGAATAATGACGGGCTTCATGAGACGCTGCGTCTTTTGCGGCCGCTTGAAGCAGGGAACGGGACGACTATGGATTTTATTTCAGAATACAACAGATGGGTCTCCGAGGAATCGCTTGACGATGCCAGCAGAAAAGAACTGGTGTCGATCGCCGGAAACGTCGAAGAGATAAGGTTCAGATTCTCATGCGGACTGGAATTCGGCACTGCGGGCCTTCGCGGGATCATGATGGCCGGAACCAACGCCATGAACGTTTATACCGTCGGACAGGCCACTCAGGGACTGGCCAATGTGATCAACGATATGGGATACGCGGACCGCGGCGTCGTCATTGGGATGGACAGCAGGAACAATTCCAGGCTGTTCGCCGAGACCGCCGCGTCGGTGCTGGCTGCGAACGGAATAAAAGTGTATCTGTTCGATTCCCTGAGACCGACTCCGGAACTGTCGTTTTCTGTAAGACAGCTCGGATGCATCTCAGGTATCAATATTACTGCGTCGCACAATCCGGCCGAGTACAACGGATACAAGGTATACTGGGAGGACGGGGGGCAGCTTCCGCCGGATCAGGCAAAATCCGTTTCATCGTACATAGACCGGCTGGATATATTCAGAGATGTCAGGAAATGCGATATCCGCGAAGCGGAGCGCAGCGGGCTCATAACCTCCGTAGGGGAAAAGCTCGACAGACTGTATGTCGAGAATGTTCTCGGAGAGCAGGTCAACCCCGGCGCTGTTGCGGAAGTCGCGGAAGAGCTCAAAGTGGTTTATACCCCGCTTCACGGAGCCGGGTACAGGCTCGTTCCCGAAGTTCTGGAGAGAATAGGTCTGAAGCATCTGTTCCCGGTCGGAGAACAGATGGTGACCGACGGTAACTTCCCGACGGTAAAAAGCCCGAACCCTGAGAATTTCGAGGCGTTCGAACTTGCAAAAAAGCTTGCGGAGAAAACGGATTCGGATATTGTCATCGCGACCGATCCGGACGCCGACAGGCTCGCTGTCATGGTACGTTCTCCGGAAGGCGAATATGTTAATCTGACAGGCAATCAGCTCGGTGCAATGCTTATCGACTACATTGCGGGCTCGCTTTCAGAGAGCGGAAGCATGCCGGATCATCCTTATGCGATAAAGACGATCGTTACGACGGAACTTGTAAGCAGGATCTGCGAAAGCCGGGGGATAAGACTATATAATGTGCTTACGGGTTTCAAATTCATTGCGGAAGTCATAAAGAAAAATGAAGAATCGGGACGCGGCAGCTTCCTTTTCGGATTCGAGGAAAGCTACGGGTTCCTTAAGGGGACATACGCCCGGGACAAGGATTCGGTCGTCGCATCGATGCTTGTGACCGAGATGGCCGCATATTATAAAAAGCGCGGAAAGACTCTCACGGAAGTTCTGGACGGGCTGTTCCGCAGGTACGGATATTTCATAGAAGGCGTCAAAAACATTTATATGAAAGGCCTGGACGGCAAAAAGAAGATGGATGCCCTGATGGAGAGACTCAGAATTGACCCGCCGGCATTCATAGGAGGCAGAAGGGTGGTCTCCGTCAGAGACTATCTGAAAGGCACTGTCAGAAGCATCGATACCGGAGAAGTTACCGGGACCGGTCTCCCGAAATCAAATGTTCTGTATTTTGAAGTCGACAACGGCGACAGGATCATAATCCGTCCGTCCGGCACGGAACCCAAGATCAAACTGTACATGCTCACCAGCGCACCTGAGCACAGTGATGCGGAAAAGCAGTGCGCACTTTACATGAACGACACTGACAGCTTTGTCGATTGAGGAGTGCCGATGGATACAGTTTCTTCCGTTGAAGTTAAAAGTTATGACCCTGGTCTGTTGAGGAATGCGGTTGACGCGCATTTTTCAAGACTGGGTCTGAAAGAGTTCATCAGTCCAGACAGCAAGGTACTGATAAAGCCAAACCTTCTGGCAGCAAAAAAACCCGACCGTTGTCTGACGACTCATCCGGCGGTGATAAGAGCAATTGCGGAAGCACTTCGCGATCTCGGCGTTGAGAACATAACCGTTGCGGACAGTCCCGGCGGACCTTTCGTCCAGACCGCGCTAGGACCTCTCTACTCCGCATGCGGATACAAAGAACTGGAGGATGTGGTTAGACTCAACTACGAAACCGGGTTTGAGAGCGTGAAGTGCCCAGTTGACGGAAAGGTGAAATCATTCGATATCATCAGGCCTGTCATAGAAGCGGACCTGATTATCGATGTCGCCAAGCTGAAGACGCATACTTTCACGGGAATGTCGGGCGGTATAAAGAACCTGTTCGGATGCATCCCGGGTCTGAAAAAGCCGGAGATGCACTACAGATTCCCGAAACTCGGCGAGTTCAGCGAAATGCTTCTCGATCTTTCTAAGACGGTCGCCCCCGCGGTGTCGTTCATAGATGCGGTCGAAGGCATGGAGGGAGACGGGCCGAACATGGGAACTCCCAAGGCTTGCGGCTTCCTTCTTGCGTCAAAAAATGTTTACGCGCTTGATTTTGTTGCTGCCGGAATAATGGGGATACCTTACGAAATAGTTCCAATGATCAGTATGGCGGAGGAGCGCGGATACTTTTCGCATGACGAAGTCGAGATAATCGGCGACGAACCGGTCTGCAGAAATTTCGTCCTTCCTTCAACGGGGGACGAGGAGCTTTTGAATTCTGCTCCGTCATTCATGCGCGGACTTCTCGGGGCAGTGTCTAAGAATCTGCTTAAGCCGGTCCCGCGGATTATCAGAAAAACATGTCTCGGATGCGGCAAATGTGCGGAGAGCTGTCCGCAGCACATCATCGAGATAAAAGACAGGAAAGCCAGGGTCAAAGACAGAAAGAAATGCATCTCATGCTTCTGCTGTCAGGAAATGTGCCCTGCGCATTCAATAATTGTCAAAAGGCGTCTTAGATAACATACGATCAATGAATGTAAATAATCATTTATGAATACTTTTGTGCCCGGAACAATGGTTCCGGGCCTTTTGTATTCGTCTCAAATTGTACAGACTACTTCGGAAAGGTCCAAAAACAGAGATTCCGGGCTGTGCCAGAAGGCTCAAGCCCGGAATCGTATAAAATAAAGTCTGTAAGCATTATCGGATTTAAATGATCATGATCGAATCTACGGTCGGCCCTGAGATGAGACTCGTCAGGAAATGATCGTGTTTCGTTCCAAAGGTGATGGAAGGCGTGAATACTATGTCATAGTCCCGCAAATGATAGAGTGTGAAACTGAAGATCGTAAAGAATACGGCCACAACCGTTATGCATCATGTCGTTTTTTTATAACGAGGATCATATCAATAAGCCGGAACTTGTCTGGCTCCCTCGATAAAAAGATTTATAGTAATGCCAAAGTCCAGATAAAGAATACTCCGCGCTTTTGAGTTTCTCAAGTTCAATATCTAAATAACTCCATCGGTATGATTTATCCGTAAAACCGCGCATTTTTAAACTAAGATATCTTGAATAGAAAGATTCATCTGTCCCTGTGATACTTATGACGTCATCAAGTTCGTCGCTGTTGAGCTTGCCTACAAAGTAATTGCATACGCTACCGGCACTGCCTCTCAAGAATCCCATAAGAAAAAAGGTTTTCGTTTCGTTATCATATTCAATTGCTGTTAGTACACGGGAAAAATCTTTGTCAAGAATCCGCTTTTTTAACGAAAAATCGCTAGTATCATAAATAGAAAGCGCTGTTTTCGCAGGGCTAATCTGCCTTTCTATATTGTAAAACTCTTTGCCGTCGGGAGAAAAGCAGAAATTGTCATCTTGCGATCCGTCAACTTTTGAGTACCTGAATTTTTTGATCAATGCGGGCGGTGAAAAAGAGTAGACAGCGAGCCGCCCTACTGTAGATTTAATTACAAAAATATCTCCATTTGGCGAAATGGCGGAGTCATAAGCATATGGCAAGTCTTTGAACTTTGCAATTTCTTTATTCTGTTTATCCAATAGATAAACGGTCCAACCGGTACATCCTATATTATACTTGTCGTTTCCTATTAAACTCCAGTATTGCTGCATGTTTTCACCTTCGTAAAACTCAGTCTGTCGCGCCATTTGCTGATTTCGGTATAATCAGAGGATCAGATGCACTGGAAGCCCGTGCTCGTAAATCGTGTCAACTTCGCCCTGGATTAGCGGAAGCATATATTCCAGACATGCTTCGGTCACATAATTACCGGATTCGTTTATGAATTCATCCGGAACGGTCTTTATCGCACCTGCGGCTATATCAACGTCTTCTGATGAGAGGGAAATACTGTAGCTTCCGTAAATGTTGTTTCTGACGTTGGTTATCATGACGCCGCTCTTGCCGGATACCGCAGTTTTAACGGCATAGGCACCGATCTCGCATGATTCGTCAAGGTCTTTAGCAGATGCGATATGCGACGCGCAGCGCTGCGGGAGACTCAGTTCTATGGATCTTACCTTGCATCCGATGTTTTCTTTCACGACCTGTTCAAGGACTTTTGCGGTCCCCGCAAGATATCTGTGGCCGAAAACGTCGGTCGATCCGCTCTGCTTTCCTTCTCCGACGTATCTTCCGTCAGGTAATTTCAATCCCTCGGATACGGCAACGACGACACAGGATTTCTGCTTCTGGACGTTCCTGATATCCTCAAGGAACGATTCCACGGAAAAAGGCCTTTCGGGAAGATAGATAAGATCCGGGCCGGCGTTGTCGAGGCAGGGAAGTGCTGATGATGCGGTGAGCCAGCCGGCATCCCTTCCCATTATCTCTATTACAGTCACTGCGGGAATCGTATATACGGAACAGTCGCGGACGATCTCCTTGACCGTTACGGCTACATATTTTGCGGCAGATCCGTATCCCGGGGTATGATCGAGTCCCTGAAGATCGTTGTCGATCGTCTTCGGTATTCCCACGCAGTTCATCTCGTATGAACCGCTTTCCCTCAGATACCTGGACAGCTTAGCCACGGTGTCCATGGAATCGTTTCCACCAATGTAAAAGAAGTATCTAATATCCATCTCGGAGAAGAACCGGACGATCTTTTCATAGAATGACTTATCCAGAGAAGGATCAGGTAGCTTCATCCTGCACGATCTGAGCGCTGCGGCAGGCGTCTG
>JAGDBK010000034.1 GCA_017959065.1 Clostridia bacterium
CGCGCATTCCACGGACGCGTAGAACGATTTTAAGTCGATCGCGATGAACTGTTTTACGCCCACGGCGGGATCCCCCTTTCTTTCTTCCGGCTCTGTTGACACATCAGTGCCGGTACTGTATTATATATACATATCTACTTCAGATCACGCCGGCCGCAAACGCGGTGCGGACATGAAAGGAAATGCATATGAAAAACGTTCTTCTGATGGGCGATTCGATCCGCCTGGGATACGATTCGCGAGTAAGGAAACTTCTCGGCGACGATTACAATGTTTATTCACCCGTCGAAAACTGCCGCTATACGAAATACACGCTTTGGGGCCTTTTTTCCTGGATGCAGGTCTGGGAGCACCCGGAGATCGACGTGGTCCACTGGAACAACGGCATATGGGATCTTCACCGCTGCTCATACAAGCGCGACGTTTTCGTGACTCTTCCGGAATATCTCGAGACCAACCGCCGTCTTGCGGGCGAGCTCTTCCATTACTGCAAGAAGCTGATCTGGGCCACGACGATACCCGGCGGAAGGAAACTTGACGACCGGATCCCCGTGGATTATTCGATGGAGGGCGACCGCCCCAACGTGTTCCTCGCGGACAGGACCGATATATGGAACGCCGACGTGCGACTTTACAATAAGGAATGCGCCGAAATGCTGAGCGGAATGGGTGTGGCCATAGACGACCTGTATGCGGAGATGGACGGCCGGACCGAAGAACTGATAAGCGACGACGGCATCCACCCCAACGATGCGGGATACGACGTTCTGGCGGCCAAAGTCGCCGCTGAGATAAGGAAAGCCGCCGAACAGATCTGAGTTTTCAACAGGCTGCCGCGCGCCCGGAGACCGCGTCCCGAACAGAGGTTTTCCGGCTCGCGGCAGCTTCCCGTCTTCCTTGACAGTGAAGTGTTTGTATGATAGAATATCTTCCGCCGGTGGGATATCGCCAAGCGGTAAGGCAAGGGACTTTGACTCCCTCATCCGTCGGTTCAAATCCGGCTATCCCAGCCATACCGGGTATTCATAACGGATCAGAGTTATGGATACCCGATTTTTATTTCCGGCATGACATAACGAGAGGCCGCACAGAGGATGAAAGCATGAAAAGACCAGCTAAGATATCAGTTACGGATATCGATGTAAACTTTGACTTTACAGAAAACTGCAGATACTGGAATGGTTTCTGGACCCGCAAAAACGGGATCGGCGCTGGCGAAACGGATCCGGACTCGACAAGCGCGGTCCTGCGTCAGTACCATCAGGCTCTCTGGTCGAGGTCTCTGCCGGACGGCAGGTATTTGGATCTGGATTTCGGCGGAGCTTCGGACTATCTGAGATACGGGGACATCAGACTTTCGAGCGATTCCATAACCACCGGGTTCCGGTACAAAAAATACGGTGGCATGATAGAATCGATCCAAAAGCAGAAAGATGATTATAAAAGCTGGATGGAGAAGTTTATCCGCAGCACTTACACAATCGGAGGCACAATAATATTCCCGGCTCATCCAAACAGCATGAACGGAAGGAGAGGGATTGACAGAAGAATACGCGACCGCTGGGATCTGACGCTTGAATGCATCAGACTGTATTACGACGGAATAACTGACAGCGGATCCAATCCGTTGGGATGGGTCCTCGACAATGACAAGGATTTCTTTGATCTGTTTGCAGATTTCAAAGGTTATGTCGAGTTCTTCTTTCTTCAGGACTGCGTGTCTGACGACTGTTCTGCTGTCAAAATGTGGATACCCGTCAGGCCCTTCGAAGATGACCCTCTTCCAAAATCTCCCGATGAGTATATGCGGTGGATCGATGCCTCCCTGTCATTCGTGAAAAAACGGAACCGCCGGATCGCGGACTACATTCAAACACTGAAAACCGACAAATAAGACGCAAAAGAATCAACTATAATCAAAACGCGTCAGAACCGGACAGGATCCCGGATCTGACGCGCTTTTTGCGTTATCATCCGTCAGACGTATCCCGGGCAAGGTTACCGTACGGCGTTATTTGAGCAGATCGAGAACATCTGCGGCATTGGTGTCGGCCTTGACTTTGCTCATGATCTTTTCGATAATGCCAGTCTTGCCGATGATTACCGTGGTCCTGACCACTCCCATAGATACCTTGCCGTAGAGCTTCTTTTCCTGCCATGCTCCGTATTTCTCCGTCACGCTGTGGTCGGGGTCGGAGAGGAGCGGGAAGGGAAGCGAGTATTTCTCCGCGAATCTCACGTGGGACTCGGAACTGTCGCGGCTGATCCCTATCACTTCTGCGTCGAGCGATCTGATCTCGTCATACAGGCCGGCAAATGCGACAGCCTGTTTCGTGCATCCGGAAGTATTGTCCTTCGGGTAGAAGTAGAGAACTACCCTTTTTCCGAGAAAATCGTCAAGAGATACGGGCCTGCCGTCTTTTCCGGCGAGAGTGAACCCGGGCGCCTTCATTCCTTCTTTTATCATTTCAATATCCTCCTCAGATGACGCGGGTCACGAGACCCAGTATGAAAAGCACGGCGATGATCCCGGCGCATACAAGCGAGAACACG
>JAGDBK010000035.1 GCA_017959065.1 Clostridia bacterium
GAAAACTCCTGCCGTATGTAGACGTACTGATCGCAAACGAAGAAGATTGCGAGAAAGTGCTTGGATTGAAGGCCGGTGCATCTGACGTCTCCAAAGGAGAACTCGATCAATCCGGATATGTCAGCGTTGCCAAACAGATCTACGAGCAGTTTGGGATCCATACCGTTGCAACCACGTTGAGAAAGAGTTATTCGGCATCGGACAACGACTGGTCCGCAATGATCTGGAACGACGGAGAAGTGTATCTTTCCAAGACGTATTCGATCCGGATCGTCAACCGCGTCGGCGGCGGCGACAGTTTTTCCGGAGGCTTGATCTATAGTCTAAGAAAAGGACTTCCCATGCAGGAAGCCCTGGAATTCGCAACGGCAGCCTCTTGTCTGAAACACACGATCGAAATGGACTTCAATCTGGTATCCGTACAGGAGGTTGAAGCATTAAAAGAGGGGAACGGTTCGGGACGCGTTCAGAGATGATCAGATCGCTCGAACTGTTTCCCGGACGATCAGCGTAGGCCGATAGGCCGTATCGTTCTGAGCATTCGATTCAAAGGACTGCTGAAGATTGAGCAGCGTATTGGCTGCGTCAATGCCCATCTGTTCCTTAGGATGCGCAACGGTCGTGAGCGGCGGAAGCGCGCTTCCTGCAAGGGAACTGTCATCATAACCGATGATGGAGATCTCTTCCGGAACCCGAATGCCCCTCGTCTGTAATACATGCATGATCTGCACCGCGTAAAAGTCGTTGTAACAGATGACCGCGGTGCAGTCGTGTTTTTCTAACGCGTTTAAAAACTGCTTTTCAGAATTCTGGATTCCTTCGACCTTCAGAAGATGAAACTGAGCCTTATGTGTCATTTGAATGGCGTTCAGAACGCCTTCCAGCCGCTCATTGACACCATAGTTCTCCACAGGAAATAAGCCGAGAATGTTCCGGTGCCCGTTTTCCAACAGGTGCATGGCGGCGATGTAAGAGCCGTAGCGGTCATTGATCGAGAGGTTCACTGAGGAGTCGAGCGAGCGTCCGCAGATGCAAACGGAAGGAATTCCGACGTTCTGAAGCCTTTTCAGTATCGGAGAAGAAAACGGTTGATTGCCTTCGATCAGCGGGTGCTGGAAGATGATGCCGTTCGTGCCCCGCTCCGAGGCCTCCCTCAGAAATCTGTCAGTCTCTTCCGGAGAATTCTTTGCGTTATGAAGTAAAAGGTTGCAGTCCTTTCGATCCAGTACGGAAGTGATTCCATTGACGATGAACGGCAGCAGATAGGTGTCGTCCAGATTCACCAATACGTCGATGTTCAGGCGCTTTGTCTTTTTCGGGACGGCAATGCAGAAAGAGCCGCGGCCATGCTCCTTTTTAATGTATCCGTCGGAAACAAGCGTCGAAAGCGCTGAGCGGATGGTCACGCGTCCGACGTGGTAATACTCGATCATTTCATTTTCCGACATGAGTTTGTCACCGACCCGGATCTCACCGTTCAGTATTTTGTTTTGAATGTCATTTTTGACTTGAGCGTACAGCGGATCTTTTATTTCTTTCATCATTTACATCCTGTATCGAGTTTTTTTGAACCGGTGACACGATCATATTAACAGATTGAGTAATTAAATGCAATAAATGAGGTGTTTTATCTTTTGCGGATAAATCGGAATGTTCATATGAATTATGCTTGAAATCCATCGTCATTTTCGATATACTAAATTTGGTATGGTTTAGGGCTTTAAGTATACTATATTTCGAAAAGGATGAATTTTGGATACTGCGATTTTGGATTTGAATGATGCGGCTTCCGATTATGCCCGGGTCTTCGGACCGAACGACGCGATCTTGAAGCGGATCGAAAAGGAGACCGGCACCGCCGGCGTCGTCCGGAACAGCTCCCTGATCTTAACGGGGCGTGAACCGGAACGCGCGAAGGAAGTGCTGACGACGCTTTTTGAACTCGTAAAGAGCGGCAGGGAGGTGTCCGTCGAAGACGCGGCATACCCGTTGGAACTCTCTAAACAGCATCAGGAAAAGGAACTTTTAACCCTCGACAAAGAGGTCGTTTCACATACGTTCTCGGGAAAGCCGATCCAGCCGAAGACGCTCGGACAGAAGCGTTACACGGACGCGCTCCGGGAGAGCATGGTCGTTTTTGCGATCGGCCCC